>NZ_JBVHYH010000018.1:28169-122534 GCF_055569135.1 Kitasatospora sp. NPDC029367 | reverse complement strand
CCCCCCCCCCCCCCCCCCCCCCCCCCCCCCCCCCCCCCCCCCCCCCCCCCCCCCCCCCCCCCCCCCCCCCCCCCCCCCCCCCCCCCCCCCCCGCGTCCGCGTTCCGGGGCGGGGCGGTTCCGCTACTGGGCGCGGAGCCCGGCCAGTGCCCCCTGCACCTGCTGGACGACCGCCGGGGGCAGCGTGCCGTACTTCATCGACTCGCCGCTCGCCTGGCCCGGGCCGCTGACCGCGTAGGACGCGAGGCCCGCCACCACGGCGGAGTTCCCGCCGCGCTCGCAGAAGCCGAGGTAGCCGATGCCGACCACGGGATAGCCGCCCTTGACCGGCTTCTGGTAGTCGAGCTTCACCGACAGCCGACTGCCCGAGGTCTCCACCGTGCCGGTCGCGGCCATCGCATTGGCGGTCGCGGTGCTCGGGGCCGCGTCGGAGTCACCGGTCCGCACCCGGACCGTGTGGAGGTTCCCGACGGCCCGCAGCGGGACGAAGCCGATCGACCACTGGGCACCGGCGACGGCGCCAGGGATGCTCGCCTCGGTCGCCCCCGGCTGGGCCTTCACCTCGGAGCCCCAGACCGCGCTCACCTCGTACGGCCAGTCGGCGGGCGCGGCCTTGCCGAGGTACTGGGAGAACACGTAGGAGGACCAGGACAGCCCGGCCGGGACCCGCACGTCGATCGGTGAACCGGGCAGCACCGCCGCCGGGTTGAGCGCCCTGATCGCCGGGTCGTTCCAGGCCTGGATCTGCTTCCGGAAGATCTTGGCGAGCGTCGGGGCGTCGAGTACCAGGTCGGCCACGCCGGGCACGTTGAAGACGACCGCGACGGGGGCCACGGTGACCGGGAGCTGGGACACCTGGCCGGTGGCGCAGCGCTTGCCGTACGTGACCGCCTGCTGCTCGGTCAGCGTAGTGTCGAAACCTGCGGCGTCGAGCCCGCCGTCGGCGAAGAGGGTCGCGTTGGCGGTCTTGAACGGGTCGTCGGCGCCGGGGGCCGCAGGGCCCTTGTAGGTGAGCCGGTTGCCCGGGCAGGCCTTGCCGAAGTCCGCCGTCCACCGCTCGACGAGGGCGGCCTCCATTCCGTCCACGCCGATGGTGGCCTGTCCGGCCGGGGCGCAGCTGACGCCGGAGGCGGGGGCGGACGGGCCGGTCTGCCCGGCCTGCCCCGTCTGCCCGGTGCCCGGCTGCCGGTCCTGCCAGGTGAGGTAGCCGAGCGTGCCCGCCGCGGCGACCACGACGGCGGCCACGGCGGCGCCGACCAGCAGGGCCTTGCGCGGGCGGGGTCGGCCGCCGGGGACGGCGGAGGTGGCCGCGGACGGGGCGGTCGGCAGGTGCGGCGGTACGGTCGGCGCCATCGGTGGCGGCACCTGCACCTGCACCTGCGCCGGTGTCGGCACCGGCGCCGGAGCGACCGGGTTGGGGGCCGTCGGCGTCGGCACGACCGAAGCAGGAGCAGGAGCCGGGGCAGCAACAGGACCCGGGGCAGCAGGCGCCACCGGCCCCGTCCGCAGCTGGACCGTCCGCCCCCTCGCCCCCTCCCCCGTCATCCGCAACAGCCCCTCCACCGTGGGCCGTTGCTCCGGCTCCTTGGCCAGGCACCCGATGATCAGCGGATACAGCTCGGGCGCCAGCCCGGCCAGGTCCGGCTCCTCGTAGACGACCCGGAAGCCCACGGCGTGCGAGGAGTCCGCGCCGAAGGGGCCGCGCCCGGTGGCGGCGAAGGCCAGTACGGAGCCGAGGGCGAACACGTCGGTGGCCGTGGTCGCCGTGCCGTTGCGGAACTGTTCGGGGGCCATGAACGGCGGGGTGCCGACGGCGACGCCGGTGCTGGTGAGCTGGGTCTCGCCGGCGCTGCGCGCGATGCCGAAGTCGATGACGCGCGGCCCGTCCTCGGCGAGCAGCACGTTGCCGGGCTTGAGGTCGCGGTGGATCAGCCCGACGCGGTGGATCTCCTGGAGCGCCTCGGCGAGTCCGGCGGCGAGGCGCCGCACCTCGGTCGGGGCCAACGGGCCCTGTCCGGAGACCCGTTCGCCCAGGGAGGGGCCGGGGACGAAGAGGGTGGCCAGCCAGGGCGCCGGGGCTTCGGGGTCCGCGTCGAGGACGGGCGCGGTGAAGGCGCCGCTGACCTTGCGGGCGGCGGTGACCTCCTGCCGGAAACGGGCCCGGAACTCGGCGTCCGCGGCCAGTTCGGGCCGGATGACCTTGACGGCCACCTGGCGGCCGGACACCGACCGGGCGCGGTAGACGACGCCCATCCCGCCCGCGCCGAGCCTGCCCTCCAGGAGGTATCCGCCGATCTCCCGCGGATCGTGTTCCGACAAAGTCACGTGCCGTTTCCTCCCCCAGGCGCGTCCGGCCGGTCGGCCGACCGACCGGTCCAGCCTAGTGGGGGCCCGGACCGGCGGGTGAGGCAGCCAGGCTCAACCGAGGCAGGCTCAACCGACGCAGGTTCACCCGGTGAAGCCCGGCACCACCAGTCCGGACTCGTACGCGATCACCACCGCGTGGGTGCGGTTCTGCGCGCCGAGCTTGGTGAGCACGTTCCCGACGTGGGTCTTGACGGTCTCCAGGCTGACCGTCAGCGCCTCGGCGATCTCCGGATTGGACAGTCCGGTGGCCATCAGCCGCAGCACCTCCTCCTCCCGCCCGGTCAGCGCCGCCTGCGGCAGGGCCTCGGTGGAGTCCAGCGGCCGGGCGGCGACCATCCGGCGCAGCGCCGCCGGGAAGAGGATCGCCTCGCCCGCCGCCACCACCCGTACCGCTTCGGCGATCTGCCGGACCGGTAGGCGTTTGAGCACGAAGCCGCTGGCCCCGGCGCTGAGCGCGGCGGTGACGTAGCCGTCGTTCTCGAAGGTGGTGATCACCACGACCTTCGGCGGCTCGGTGGACTCCGCCAGCAGGTGCCGGGTGGCCTCGATGCCGTTGCGGCGCGGCATCCGTACGTCCATCAGGACGACGTCGGGCCGCAGCCGCAGCGCCTGCTCGACCGCCTCCACCCCGTCGGCGGCCTCGCCGACCACCTCGATCCCGGGCTGGACGCCGAGCAGGGTGCGCAGGCCGCTGCGGGTGATGGCGTCGTCGTCCGCGATCAGCAGCGTGACGGGGGCCTCGGGCGCGGTGGTCACACCGCCGCCCGGACCGGCAGCCGGACGGCGAGGCGCCAGCACCCGTCCCCGGCCGCTCCGCCACCGTCCGGTCCGCCCCCGACCGGTCCGGCCTCGAACTCGCCGTGCAGCAGCCGCACCCGTTCGGCCAGCCCGGGCAGGCCGTGCCCGGACGTCGGGAAACCTCCGGCCCCCGCCCCCACACCGCCCGCGAGGCCCCCCACCGGGTTGACCACCCGCAGCTCCAGCGCGTCCGGCCCCGCCGCCACCCGGACGGTGATCGGGCCGCCCGCCCCGTGCCGGAGCGCGTTCGTCAGCCCCTCCTGGAGGATCCGGTACGCCGCCCGGGAGATCGTCCCCGGCACCTGCGCCAGGTCGCCGGTCAGCTCCGGTTCCGCCACGGCGCCCGCGTGCCGCAGCCGGTCCAGGAGTTCGGGCAGGTCGGCCAGGGTCCGGGTGGGCGCCGTGCCCGCCTCCTCCTCGCGCAGTACGCCCAGCACGTAGTCCAGGTCCTCCAGCGCGGCCCGGGTCGACTCCTCGATGCTCCGCATGGCGGCCCGGGCCGTCACCGGGTCGGCGGCGAGCACCTCGCCCGCGACGGCAGCCTGGATGGTGGCCGCCGTCAGGGTGTGCCCGATCGAGTCGTGCAACTCGTGGGCCAGCCGGTTGCGTTCGGCGAGCCGGCGCTCCCGCTCGGCGGCCTGCGCGAGCCGCTCGGCGGCCGACGGCCCCAGCAGTCGCGGCGCCAGCCGGCGCAGGGCCCCTGCCACCGCCGCGCACCCGGCCACCGCGAGCAGCAGGCACACCACCCCCGCCGCCCGGCCCCACCCGCCGCCGGACACCGACACCGACCGGCCGAACAGGCTCAGTTGCGCCTGGCCGCCGAGCCAGTCCCCCGGCAGCGACAGGCCGGCGACCAGCAGCAGGCCGCTGGTCAGCGCCCCCGTCCACCCCAAGGTGACGTGCAGCAGCAGCCACAGCGGCGTCCGCCAGCGGTCGGCGGCACCCGTCGCGGCCACCCCGGACGCCCCGGAAGCACCAGCCACGCCGGACGCACCAGCCGCCCTGGACGCCCCGGACGGACCGGGGTCCGGCAGCGCCACCCCCAGCAGTCGACGGGCGGACGCGACCAGCACCCGGCGCGTGGTGCGGGCCAGCCCGACCGCGCCGATCAGCACCGCCCAGAGCAGCAGGGCCAGCGCGGCCCGCACCCCGTACGGAGCCGACTGCCACGCCAGGGCCGGCGCCAGCGCCACCGGCAGCAGTACGAGGCTCGCCAGCGCGCCGCAGTAGGCGAACAGCGCACCCGTGTATGTCGAGCCGCGCAGCAGCGGCCGAATTCCCCTGGTCATGCCCGCCAGTATGTCCGGCCAGGTCAGCGGCCACCTCCCCCGATCGAGGGAGGGCCAGTTCCCGCTTTTCCGCGATGTGCGCCCGGGGACCCGGAAGTCAGGATCGTGCCCTGCCAGTTGACGAGAGGACGGCCGATGCACACCCGAGAAGACGAGCCCCGGACGGACGTGGTCCGCACCCTGGACCTCCCGGCCCGCCGGAACGGCCCGGCCGTGGCCGCGCTGGTGCTGTCGCTCATCGCGATCGCGGTGTCCGTCCTGGCCGCCGTCCTGCTGGCCTGGTACGCCGACCGGACGCGGCCGTGCCACCAGCCCGACAGCTTCCGGCAGTACCGGGAGTGCGTCCAGCAGCAGTTCCACCGGGGCTGACCGGCGGCCGACCCGCCCCCAGCACCCCTTTTCCCTACGACTCACAGGAGTTGACGTATGCGCGAGCAGACTTGGCAGAGGCTTCGTACCCCCGGGCGGCGCGGCGCCGTGGCGTCCTCGGTGGCGGTGGCGATGGCGGTCGGTGTCATGGCGGCGGGCGTCCTCGCACCGACCGCCGCAGCCGCAACCGCAACCGCAACCGCAGCCACAACCACGCCCACGCCCACAGCCGCCATCACCACCAGGCCCGACGCCGTCCAGCAGGGCCTGGACGCCCTGGTGCGGCAGGACAAGCTGCCCGCCGCACTGGCGACCGTCAAGGACCGCAAGGGCCGCACCCAGTCCTACACGGCGGGCGTCGCCGACCTGGCCACCGGTGCGAAGGTGCCCAAGGACGCCCAGGTCCGGATCGGCAGCAACACCAAGACCTTCACCGCCGTCGTGGCGCTGCAACTGGTCGGCGAGGGGAAGGTCCGCCTCGACGAACCGATCGAGACCTACCTGCCCGGCCTCGTCCGAGGGGAGGGGATCGACGGGAACCACATCACCGTGCGCGAGCTCCTCCAGCACACCAGCGGCCTGCCCGACTACGAGGGCGAGGTCGAAGAAGCCACCATGCTGCAGCGGTACTTCGAGCCGCGCGAGCTGCTGGACATCGCCTTCCGGCACAAGGCCGGCTCCGCGCCCGGTGAGAAGTTCGACTACAGCAGCACCAACTACGTGGTGATCGGCCTGCTCATCCAGAAGATCACCGGCCGCCCCCTCGGCGAGGAGATCGACCGGCGGATCGTCCAGCGGCTCGGGCTGCGCCACACCTACTTCCCCACCACCGGTGACCGGAGCATCCGGGAGGCCCACCCCAGGGGCTACCGCCAGGAGAAGCCGGGCGGCCCGCTGATCGACACCACCGAGATGGACCCCTCGATGGGCTGGGCGGCGGGCCAGATGACCTCCACCAACGCCGACCTCAACCAGTTCTTCACCGCGCTGCTCGGCGGGCGCCTGCTCCCGGCGGCCCAGCTCGCCGAGATGCGGACCACCGTCCCGATCGGGGACAGCGGCGCCGGCTACGGGCTGGGGCTCATCAGCCGGCCGCTGTCCTGCGGCGGCGTCTACTGGGGCCACGGCGGGGACATCCCGGGCTACGAGACCCGGGGCGGGGCCACCGACGACGGCCGGGCGGTCAGCATCGCGGTGACGCAGATCCCGGCGGAGGACGCCGTCACCCGGCACCTGGAGAAGGTCGTGGACACGGCCCTCTGCCGCTGATCGGAGGCTGATCCGCCGCCCGCCCCGCACCCCCGCCCCGGTAGCCCCTCGCGGGTCACCCTTCGCAGGTCACCCGCCGTGGATCACCCGCCGTGGATCACCCGTCGAAGTGGCACCAGATGATCCCGACGCCCGCACCGCTCGCGTCCCGCCCGACCAGGATGCTGCCCGAGGTGAAGTCGCAGGTGGGGAAGACCAGGGCGTTCGCGCCGCTCGCCGGGTCGACCAGGACGTCGAGCACCGGGCTCCGGGAGCCGGCCGCCTGCTGGGCCTCGAACTCGGCGGCGGCGTGGGCCGCCGGGTCCGCCGCCTCGGCGAACCCGGCAGTCCGGCGCAGGGCCCCGCCGATCGCCAGGTTGTCCGGGGTGGCGGAGTAGATCGCCGACGCGCTGTAGCTCAGCTCGTTGACGTCGTCGGAGGCTTCCTCCCAGTCCGCGTCCACCAGCGCCTCGGGGCCGGTGCCGGCGGCGACCAGCGCGACCGCGGAGACGGTGGCGCCCCGCCCGTCGTCCCAGTCGTACGCGAGGTACACCTCGTGCAGCCCGTCGGCGATGACGCTGAACGTGTAGTGGTCCCGGCCGTCGAGACCGCAGACCGCGATCTCCCCGCGGCTCGCCAGCCGCCCGGCCAGGGTGAACTCCCCCAGGAAGCCGGGCTCGTCCTCCCCGTGGTGCGCCCGCAGGACGGCTTCGATCGCTTCGATCATCTTCATGGCGGGGAGTGTGCCACCCCCCTCCGACAGTCCCGGCCCCGGCCCCTCACCACCCAGGTGCGGGGCCGATGGGGGGTGGCAGTGGTGGTGGGGGTGGCGGTGGTGGCGATGCGCGGACGTTCTGCGGCCGCAGCCAGGGCGCAGTGACACGGCCGGGCGGTCCGGGGACCGCCCGGCCGTTCGCCGTGGCCGTGGAGCTCAGCCGCCGGACGGCGGGCCGGTGGCTGCAGTGGCCGCGGCGATCGCGCCGGGCGGGATGAGCCGCCGGGCGACGAGGTCGGCGTAGACCTGCTGGAGGTGGGTGACCTCTCCGGCGACGGGGTTGACGGCCGCCGAGGCCGGTGCGGTGACGCCCGCGAGGACGTCGTCGGTACGCGGCGCGGCGAGGGTGAGCACGGGCTCGATGTCGGCGGCCGCGGCGTCGCGGGCAGTGAGGGCGGGCAGCGACCAGCGTCGCTCGACGGTGCGCAGGATGCTGGTGTGGTCCAGCTGCGCGGCGGCGTCGGGTGACCGGAAGACGGTGCCGGGGGCGATCAGCGGGGAGACGAGGACGGTCGGCACGCGGACGCCGAACCGCTTGAAGTCGAAGCCGAGTTCGCCGATGGTGCCGTCGCCGGGCGGGGCACTGGTGGTGGGCGGTGGAACGTGGTCGTAGCAGCCGCCGTGTTCGTCATAGGTGATGACGAGCAGGGTCTTCCCCCAGGCCGGTGCCGGTCCGTCCCGCAGGGCCCGGTAGACGTCCCGGATCAGCTGCTCGCCCAACGCCACGTCGAGGATCGGGTGTTCGCTGTTCCCGGTGGCCCCCCAGCTGGGTTCGAGGAAGGTGAAGGCGGGCAGGGTGCCGGCCGCGGCCGCCGCCTGGAAGGCGGTGAAGACGCCGAAGTGGTCGGCGGAGGCGCCGTGGATGTCGGGGAAGTTCCCGGAGACCAGCGGCGCGGCGTGGTAGCCGTAGGCCCGCCACGACACTCCGGCACTGGTGAGCCGGCCGAAGATGCTGGGGCAGGTGAAGTTGTGGGTGTGGTCGTCCAGGTGCCCCTGGCTGGTCGCCGCGCAGGAGAACGCCCGGTTCGGCAGGGTCTCGGTGGGCACGGAGCTGTACCAGTGGTCGCACACCGCGTAGCCGCGGGCCAGCGCGGAGATCACCGGCACGGTGTCCGGGGTGAAGCAGCTCATGATGTCGGCCGGGACGGTGCCGGGTAGGACGGTGTGGTTCGGCTGGGGAGGCTGGTCCAGCACCCGCGCGAAGTCCGTCACGAACCCCTGCATCCCGGCGACCGGCGGCGTCGGCGGGTTGGGTGTGCCGAAGAGCTGGGCGTTGGTCGGGCCGTACCCCTCACCGGGGTTGGCGCCCGGCATGAAGTACGGGTGGGGGTCCGTCGAGCGGATGCGGCGGACGGTGACGAGCTTGCCGTTCTGGTCCGGGTTGGTCTCCTGCCCGGTCAGGCCCTCGTACGGCTGGCCGGCCGGAGAGACGTTGCCCTCGTCCGTGTACAGGAACCCGAGCATGTGGTCGAAGGAGCGGTTCTCCAGCATCAGCACCACCAGGTGCTCGACCGCCTGGAGTCCGTCGCCGCCGGACATCAGCTTCGCCGCTTGCTCGGCAGCCACTGGTCGCGCGGGATCCGGCGCCGTTCACGGCGGCTGCCGACGTGTGCGCGGCTGTGGTAGGCGACGGTGAGGGCGGCGGTCTTCTGGGTCCATCCGGTGCCGGCCGAGACGTCGAAGACTCCGATGTAGCCGCCGGAGAGGAGTTCGAGCGGCTGCTTGATGGCATTGCCGTGGTCGAACCGGGCGCCGTTCGCCGGGCGGCCGGACTGGAACCACGCGGGGTAGACGAAGTCGCTGACCTTGACCCCGGCGATGTCGTACGCGTAGCTCTCGTCCTGGCAGGCGTCGCACACCTCCATGGAGTACAACGTCCCCTTGTTGGCGGTCGGTTGGTCGAAGACCACCTGGTCGATGTCCGGGTCGGCGATCATCTCCAGCAGCTCGTGGCTGGTCGTCACGGTCCAGTTCTCGCCGTACTGCTTGTCGGTGGCGGCGAAGACCTTGCCGATCGGCAGGAAGCTCGTGGTCACGTCGTGGTACCCGAGGGCGCCGGCCTGGTCGGAGTTGTCCAGGACGACCAGCCACCAGGCGTTGTCGGAGAGTGCGCTCGACGCGACGAAGGACAGGTCCGCGTCGACCCCCCACGCCGGGGCGAAGTCCCGGTGGACCTGGGTCTGGAGTGCGGGGACGACGGCGCTCACCTCGTGGTCGGTGAGCACGGTGCTCTCGTTGGTCACTTCGATCTTGATGATGGACATTTCTCCTCCCGATGTCTTATTTGGTGGTGTATACGTAGGTGATACGTATCTGCCGTAAATGTCGCTTGTATACTTACAGCCTGTGCCGCGTGGCGGCGGACGTCAAGACCGAGGGCAGCCCGGGAGGGGCACTGGTGGAAACCGACTCGACCCCCGAGCCGAAGCCGTCCGCCCGGGGCCGGCTGAGCAGGCCACGGGTGCTGCGCGCGGCGGTCGCCCTGGTCGACCGCGAGGGCCTCGCGGCGCTCACCATGCGCAGCCTCGCCGTCGACCTGGGCGTGGAGCCGATGGCGCTCTACCGCTATGCCGACGGCAAGCAGGCGCTCCTCGACGGCATGGTGGAGGCCTTCTACGCCGAGGTGAACGAGCGGGTGGGTGAGGGAGCGGGCGGTGGCGGGGGCTGGGGCGAGGGCAGCTGGCGGGCGCAGCTGCACCACGTCGCCCGGGCCTTCCACCGGGTCGCCGACGCCCACCCGGAGGTGTTCTCCCTGGTGGCCACCCGCCCGCTCAGCGTCCCCCTGGCCCGCCGCCCGGCCTCGATGCTCCAGCTCAACGAACTCGTGCTGACCGTGCTGAGCCGGGCCGGCCTCGACGACCGGGCCACCCTGCGCCTCTACCGGACCGTGGTCGGCTGGGCGATCGGCTTCCTACTGGTGGACAAGCGGCAGGTGATCGACAACCCCGACGACCCCGAACCCCTGCTCCGCCTCGGCCTGCACCGCCTCCCGGCCACCGAGTACCCACTGCTGCGCACCCTGGCCCCGTTGCTGGTCGACCACGACGCGGAAGCAGAGTTCGCCACCGGCCTGGACGCCCTCCTGGACCGCCTGGTGCCGTGACGCAAAAAGGCCGGTCGATCCGAAGATCGACCGGCCATTCGCTGTGCGCGAGGGGGGAGTTGAACCCCCACGCCCTTTCGGGCACTGGAACCTGAATCCAGCGCGTCTGCCTATTCCGCCACCCGCGCATCTGGGTGATGGGTTAACTATAGACCATCTGGAGGGGTGCCTCTGACCACCCAGAAGCGACGGGCGGGCCTACTGTTCGCCGAGGATGCGAAGGCCATGCTCCTCCATGAAGTACGCGTAGTCCTTCAAGTTCAAGGTGGCAAGCGGAAGGTCATGGGTCAGGCAGCAGGCCGCAATCCACATGTCGTTGACGGGGCGCGGCAAGCCCGCCTTGAGACCAGCTGCGGACAGCCGCCCCCACGTTGCCGCCACCGCCTCATCCCCAGGGAGAACAGGGATGCCCGACAACCAGTCCGCGAGCTCCTGACGGCGCCGCCCTCCCCAGTCCCGCACCTCACTCCACTTTGCCAACTCCCCGAAGGTCACGAAGGTGATCACAGGCCGCCGCCCAACCAGGCGACTCGCCAGCGGATCGGCCAACCTGCGCTTATGGGTCAACGACGCGACGTCGGTGTCCAGGATGACGGGCTGCACCTTGCTCCCTCAGGCCACGTTCCGCTGACGCTCAGCACGAACGAACGCCAGAAACTCGTCAAGCTCCTCGTCCGACTCGAAGGTGTCGGCCTGGAGATCATCAAGCGACTGAATCGGCTGCGTGTTCTTGGCAGCCAGCAGCTCTTCCACCGTGACGCGAGGACGCACGGGCGGGTAGATAGGACGTTCAACTTCCGAGGCACTCATGGGCGGCCTCCCGCTGGCGATCGGCTGGGGACGATAGAGCCATGATAGAGCCCCATCACACTAGGTGACCTTCGTAGCACAGATCGCGACGATTCAGCCCTGAGTGCGGAAGTCGCCCGCCTGGACGCCGGCAAGGAAGGACTCCCAGGCCGGGGCGGGGAAGACGAGGACGGGGCCGTTGGGGTCCTTGGAGTCACGCACGGGGACGGCGCTGGGGAGGAATCCGAGGGCCACCTCGATGCAGTCGTCGACGTTGCCGCCGCTGTAGCTGCTCTTGCGCCACTCGGCCACAGCGAACTCGTTGCTCATCATCTCTGAACCCCTCCATCATCTCGGCGATCAGCCGAAGTGAGTCGCTCTCGGACAGGCATTCGCCACGGAGCCGATCGAAGCGATGGTGATGCTTGGTCACCTTGACGGGGTCATCGATAAGAGCCCCGCGATCAATGCTCTCCGAGTAGACCATCTGCTGCCCATCTGGCAGCTCCAGCAACACCATAGCCTTGTAGACGAACACCTGCCGATTCGTGAACGGCGCCACTTGAAGGACGACGTTCGGAAGCTGCGCCACCCGCAACAGGTGCTCCATCTGCGCCCTCATCACCCCGGGCCCGCCGATGACCGTACGAATGGCGCTCTCGTCGAGAACGACGATCAGCAGCGGCCCGCCGGGCGCCAGAAAGCGGCTCTGTCGACCGAGCCGAAGGTTGATCAGCTCCTCGACCTCCTCCGGATCACCAGCCGCGTCTCCGTCGGAGATAAGTGCTCGCGCATACTCCCGACACTGCAACAGACCCGCCATCACGCCGTCCTGATAGGTCCGCACCGCGATGGCGACAGCCTCCAGGTCCACGTACCTCCAGAACCAGTCCGGATACTCGAGCGACGCATTCCAGTCGACCCGCCCGTAGAGTCGTTTCAGCAAGTCGCCCGAGCCGTACAGTCGGTCGAGCTCTCCGACCTCCTCAACCGTCGGCTTCCGCTTCCCGCTCTCGGTCCGTGAGATCACCGTCCGATCGCAGTGCAGGAGCTTGCCCACGTCCCCCTGGGTGTAGCCCGCCGCCTCTCGGGCGTACTTGAGCTCCTCGCCGAACATGATCGCGGAGCTGAAAGTCGCGCCCCGCCTGGTCTTTCCCTGTGCCACGACTGCCCCCAGTTGTGCACCGCGCGTACCGCACGCCGATCTGACGTCACCGTACCTCCGCAACCCCGATGATTGACACCAGAACGCAATCATTCGCGTGCACAGCGTGATTGCGCGCGCCTTTCGCGCTCCCCTATTCCGCCCCCTCCCGAGGTCCCCCCATGCCCATCTCCCGCCGCCCCCGCGCGTTCGCCGCCCGCCTCGACTCCTGCGCCGAATCCACCCCCCTCGCCCGGTACTTGCTCCGCGCCTACCTCGCCGCCCTCCCCACCGGTGACCGCTACCGCGACATCGCCGAACTCCTCCTCGGCGAACTCTTCGCCAACGCCGTCCAGCACTCCGACGCCCCCACCGACCGCCTCATCGAGATCCGCTTCGCCCTCGTCAACGACCGCCTCCGCCTCGAAGTCCACGACGCGGGCACCGGCCGCCCCTCCCTCCGCACCCCCACCACCACCGACGAGCACGGCCGCGGCCTCTTCCTCGTCAACGAGCTGGCCGAACGCTGGGGTTACTGCCCGAGGGCCGGCGGCATCGGCAAGTTCGTCTGGGCGCTCGTCGCCCCCTCCCCCACCCTCCTCGCCGCCTGAAAGCCCACACCCCGATGCTGCCTCCGCTGCCCACCCTCGCCCGGCACGCCCTCGACCGCGGCCACACCCCCGCCGAGACCTACGCGATCCTCGCCCGCCGCACCCACAAACCCCTCCCCGCCGCGCGCGCCGTCTGCCTCGCCCTCGCCATCCCCCACGCCGAGACCACCATCCGCCTCAACGAGTGCTACGACGCCCTCCTCGCCAACCCCCGCCCCGGCACCGAGGCCGACACCGGCGAACTCCTCGAAGCCCTCGGCGTCTTCGACGTCCCCAAGGCCCTCACCGCCACCGAACTCGCCGTCGTCGAGCACTTCCTGGCCGCCATCGACGCCATGGGCGGCATCCGCGCCGGCCACCAGCACGGCCTCGCCCGCTGGTTCACCACCGGCAACCTCACCGCCGCCTACCTCTCCCTCGCCGCAGCCCGCCCCCTGCCCAGCACCGGCGACCCCACCCGCTACTGGACCACCCTCGTCACAGCCGGCGAACTCCTCACCGCCGAACCCGCCCCCGACCCCCGGATCAGAACCGCGCTCGCTCAGTGCCGCAGCCGTGCGGCCCGGGCCAGTTCGGCGTCGTACTGATCGGCGTCGAAGTGGAAGTCCGGCAGCCGCGCGGCCTCGTAGGGCATCTCCCAGTCGGACCACTCCACGATGCCCCCGCACCGCCGCACGACCACCGAGACGAACCCGCAGCACCCGCCCGTACACTCGGGCTCGCCCAGCACCACCCGCCGGGGATCGGCGGTCGCGTGCAGGAGGCCGTCGCCCTCGACGGGCAGCACCTCGTCCGCGAACGGACCCCGGCCACCGTCCCCGACGGCCTCCGCCACCACCTCCGCACCGTCGATCCACACCCGCACCAGCGGCACCCACCGCCGCCCCTGCGGCTCCACCCCGAGCTCGATCCGGTTGAACACCCCAACACCCCCCCACCCGCACCGGAAGTCGGCCCCTCCGACTTCCCGTGCACCACACCGTCAGCCCCGCCCCCGACCCCGGGCAACCCGTTTTCCCCCAGCCCCGCCTCCCCCGCACCGGAAGTCGGCCCGTCCGACTTCCTGCGCAACCGGGGATCGCACGCGGCGGCTACAGCACGGCGACGCACCTGCCCAAGTCGGCGGTCAGGAAGACGAGGTGGGAGTCACCGGCCGTCCGCACCCGCCCCAGGGCGACCGGGGTGTCCCCCGCGCGCCGAAGGGCCGGCAGTCCCTGCTCGAAGTCCTTCGCGGTGACGACCCCGTCCTCCGCCATCCATCGGGCCCGCCACTCCCAGATGGCGAACAGCTGGCCGGCCGATGCCGTCGAGCCGGCCCACACCTGGAAGTCGGCCCCGGCCCGCAGGGCCAGCGCGGCCCGCTGGGCGCCGTCGGTGCCATGGCGTTCGAGGATGGTGATCAGGGATTCGCGTTCCACGCCGTGCAGTATGCGCCGCACCCCACGACCAGGGCACCGCACGGGGGCGAAGCGGTACGACCTCACGCAGCGAGGGCCGTGCTGGGTCGCACGGCCCTCGCTTGGGGGTGGGGGGCGCCCCGTTCCCGCCCTCGTCGTCCGGATCTGCACGTGGTAGTGAGCTGTGCGCTGTGCTCCGTCACCTGTACGCGGTGCTGAGCTGCACTGTTGGGTGGGGAATCGAACCCCTGCGTTGCTCTTCACGCGCCAAGGGCCGGATAGACCGCCGGCCCGCGGTGTGTGCACGCCTCCGTGACGACTACCTGCTGCCCCACACCCTGCTCATGGGACCGGGAGATCAGTCCTCGATCAGGTCGATCTCCCAGTTGGTGCGCTGGATCAGGGTGTCCACCTCACGGATCTCCTTGGCCAGCGCGTCCGCCTGGGCCCGGAGCTCCGCGACCGGCAGAGCAGCAAGGATCCGGAGCTCGGACCGCAACTGCCGTACGGCTCCGCGCTGGTCGCGCCCGGAGGCGGCGTCGGCGGCCGCGGTGATCACCGAGTGGCGCAGCCGCAGGACGTCCCGGCGGGCGAGGGCGTCGGTGAGGGTGCCGCCGCCCTCGATCCGCGCGGTGGAGTTGGTCCGGTTGATCTGGCGGATCAGCCGCTCCAGCTCGTCCAGTACCTCTCCGGCCTGGGCCAGGACCTCCGCCGCGCTCTCGGCCGGCTCCTCACCCTCCTGGTAGCGGGCACTGCCGACGACCCGCGCCCGCAGCTGCTCCACCTGCCGCACCGCGGCCGCGCGCTGCGCGAGCGCCTCTGCCAGCTTCACCGCGTCATCGCCTCCCCGTCCTCCTGATCGTCCGGCAAGTATGCACGTCAGCGCGGTACGGCACGGTGCCGGGGGTGCCGCACCGGACGCCGTCCCCCATCCCCCGCGCGGGGGAGCGGAGTTGGGCCTCGCGCAGGATCCGGGCGCAGCGGGCCGCGGGCCAGCATGGGGGCCATGGACATGGACACCCACCGGAACCCACCGGCCGCCGCCTCCCTCTCCGCTGCCCCGACGCACCGACCGCCCGCCCGCTGGGCGGTACGGGCCGCGCACGTCGCGGCGCTCACGGCCGTACCGTCCGGGGTCTGGCGGATCGCGATGGGGGTCGGCGTACCGGTGGGGTTCGACACCACGGGCCTGGACATCCCCGGCTGGTTCAGCGCCGTGTGCATCGCGATGAGCCTGGGCGCCGAAGGGCTCACCCTGCTCACGCTCGGGCTGGTGCAGCCCTGGGGCGAGGTGGTGCCGCGCTGGCTCCCGCTGATCGGGGGGAGGCGGGTCGCGCCGCTGGCGGCGGTCGTCCCGGCGCTGCTCGGCGCGGCCGTCGTGATGCTGCTGACGATCCCCCGGGCGGGCGGCTTCGGCGGGGCCCCGGGAGCCCCGACCGGGCCGGCCCTGCTCCTGATGGACGCCTGCTACGCGCCGCTACTGCTCTGGGGCCCGCTGCTCGTGCTCGTCACCGTCGCCTACTACCGCCGGCGCCGCGCCTGAACCGAAACCGGAACGGGAAGTCGGCCCGGCCGACTTCCGGCCGCCCGCCCCGCGACCGCCGCCGGCGCGGATTCCCACTCCCGTACCGTCACGCCGATCGGGACTTCCAGGCGAAGGCGAACTCCGTCCGCGGCGCCAGCGCTCCGCCCTGCCAGGAGTCCGTGATGTCCTTCCACCCACTCAGGTGGGCGTCGAGGGCGCCGCCCGCACGCTCCTGGTCGTAGTGGAGGCTGAACTCGTAGACCCGGCCGTCGGCGGAGATGACCCGCCCCTCTTCGTGACTGAGGCTTTCCTGGAGAAGGTCCACGACGACCGTCCCCTCGGGATCGAGCCCCTGGCCGCGCAGCAACTCCCGCAGCCGCACCCAGAGATCGTGGGAGCTGTTCCGCAGGAGCCCGGTGTACTGCACGACGATGCTCGGTGTCATGCCCCCAAGTGTTCCAGCCCCACCGGCGGCCCGAGTGCCCGCACGGGAAGTCGGCCCGGCCGACTACCCGTGCGGCGGACGGGGGCAGGCGGCGATCGCCGCGGCCCGACAGCTGCGGGACGAATGGCCGGCCGCCCTGGAGGACGACGAGGACGACGGCGTGTGGCTGGAGCTCTACCCGGACGGCCTCGCCTCCGAGGCCCGGCCTGGGACGATGGGGGCGACGACCGATCCACCAGGGGGAACCGCATGGAGCTACGGCAGCTGCGCTGCTTCGTCGCCGTCGCCGAGGAACTGCACTTCGGCCGGGCGGCCGAGCGGCTGCTGCTCGGGCAGCCGGCGGTGAGCCAGCAGGTGCGGCGGCTGGAACGGGAGTTGCGGGTCGAGCTGTTCGACCGTTCGCCCCGGTACGTCCGGCTGACCCCGGCCGGGGAGCGGTTCCTGCCCGCCGCCCGGAACGTGCTGGCCGCCGAGGACGCCGCCCGGGCGCTCGCCGCCGACCTGGCCGCGCCCGCCGTACTGCGGCTGGGCACCGTCACCGGGCTCGCCGAGCGGCTCGACCTGATCCTGGAGGCCTACCAGCAGCAGGCCCCCGGGGTGCGCGTGGAACTGCACTCCGCCCCGGTGCGGGAGCGGCTGGCCCGGCTGTCGGACGGTCGGCTGGACGCCGCCTTCGTCCGCGGGGCGATCGCCGAGCACAGCCCGGACCTGCGCTTCCTGCCCGTCTGGGCGGACGAGTTGGTGCTCGCGCTGCCCGCCCGGCACCCGCTCGCCGACGCGGCCGAGGTGGACCTCGCGGACCTCGCCGAGCTGCCGCTGCGGCTGACCGAGCGGGCCAACCACCCGGCGCTGGTGGACCTGGTGACGGAGGCCTGCGCCCGGGCCGGCTTCCGGCCCGTCCTCGGCCCGGCGCACGGCGCCCTCCAGGACACCCTGGCCTCGATCGGCACCGGCACCCCGATGTGGACGGTGGTGTACGCGGCCAACGCCCGGATGGTGAACACCCACCGGGTCGCCTTCCGCCGCTGCCGCACCCCGCTGGCGCTGCCCACCTCGATCGCCGTACGACGCTCCGCCCCGGTGCCCCGGCTGCTCCTGGAAACCTGCCGCAGAACGCCCCCGACCTGGGACGATCAGGATTCGTGATCGCTACGAGAGCGATTCGGGTCTGGGTGCGGACAGCACTGATCGGGTGGACTGTTCCCAGCCGGAGAACCCGGCGGAAGAGCCCGGCGGAAGAGCCGGGCAGGACACCCGGTCAGGAGCCGAAGATGCCGATCGTCACCATCCAGCAGGGCCCGCGCAGCGTCGAGCAGAAGCGTGAGCTGGTCGAGAAGGTCACCAAGGCGTTCGTGGAGACCCTGGAGGTCCCCGCCGAGAGCGTGTTCGTCTTCGTCCAGGAGTTCCAGCCGGAGAGCTGGGGCGTCGCGGGCAAGCTCACCGCGGACCGGTGAGCCCCCGGATCGGCCCGATGCGGCGGCGCGACCCTGCGGCCAGGCGGGGGGCTACTGACCGCCCTGGCCCGCGCTGCCCATCGGGCCGATCTTCACCGGGGAGCCGGACCCGTCCGTGACCGGCAGCGAGCCCGCGCCCGGCCAGGGCAGGGTGACGGACTTGGTCTCGTCCGGCGGGGTCACCACCAGGCCGGTGATCCGGACGCCGGAGCCGCCCGAGGTGTTGTTCGGGTAGCTGATGCCGAAGAACGTCGACTTGCCGTTCTTGACGACGCCCGCGACGACCGGCTCGCCGGAGCGCTGGGCGGACAGCGAACCGGCGTTGGTCTTGAGGTCGACGCCCGCGTACCCGGTGAGCGAGCAGTCGTGGCCGCTGTGGTTCTTCAACTCGACCACGACGGTACGGGCGGCGTCGCCGTCGATGGTGCGGTCCACGGCCGTGATGGTCAGGTCGTCGGTCCGGCACTTGGCGCCTGCCTTGCCGCCGTCGGTGGCGCCCGTCCCACCGGCCGTGGCCTTCCCGCTCGGGGCCGTCCCGCCGGTTCCGGCGGAGCCGCCCGAACCGCCACCCGAGGTCGTGCCGGCCGAACCGCCGCCCGTGGCGGCCTTGGTGGGCGCAGTGGTGACGCTCGCCGCAGCCGTCGGCTTGGCCTGGTCGGTGCCGGTGTCGTCGTTGGGGCCGCAGGCCGTGAGCGACAGGCCGGCGGCGACGACCAGGGCGGCGGCGAAGGTGGCCTTGTGAACGCGCATCGTGACTTCCTCGGTCTCGGGTGGCGGTGGCGGTGGCGGCTGCTCGGCACGGGTCGGTACGAGCGGCGGTTCTGGTGAGCAGGACCACCCGGCCCGACGAACCGTTCCGCCCGACCATCCGTCAGGACAGTGCTGTTACACGACCGGCCGACCACGAAGCGCCGGAGCCGGGCCCCCACCCAGCCGGAACAGCGATTCCCGCCCCCACCACGCCCCCGCCCCCGACCCGTCCCCCGCTGGGACAGACCCGTGACCCGGCGAACCTTGACCGCGGACGCTCGGCCTCGATCACCACCTAATCGCACGCGGCGCCTCCCCCCGCGCCATACTGGCTCAACGAACTTTCCCACCAAGTGAGTTGAGGTGCCGATGTTCTACAGCGACCGCCCGCACGAGGCCCACCGACGCCACCGCCCCACCCCGCGCGAGACCGCCGAGGAGTGGGGCGGGCGGATCGCCGCCGTCCGCGAAACCCCGCCCGACTGGTTCTTCCTGGTGGGCCGCCAATCCACGAACGGCTATCTCTGCCACATCGACCTCAACTACCACCGGGGCCGCGAGTTCCTGGCCATCGTCCAGACCTCGCGCCCGCTGCCGCCCGAGCACCGGATCGGCTCCGTCACCACCCCACAGTCCCAACTCGCCAATTTCCTGGCCAATTCGGACCGCTTCGACTACGACCCGCGCACCGGGCAGCTCCCGGCCGCCGAGCGGACCAGCACCGACGTGCTGCGCCTCGACGGCACGGCCGTCCCGGTCGAGATCCACCACGGCCTCGGCTGCCGCAGCGCCCTGGTCCCCGCCCTCCCCGACCAGTCCGGGTACGTCATCGTGACCGCCCCGGACGAGCACTGGGAGGCGGTCACCGAGCTGGTCCTTCGTCCACCGACCACCTTCTGACCGGACATGGCCAAATATCGCCGGTGCGTAGCGGGGGGTGGAGTTAGCCTGACGACATGGTTGCAAACTACAAGGAAGAAGTGGCCATGAGTGACCGGGAGTTCGTCAGCGGACCCGCTCTCATCCTCCGGTCCCTCGCCTCGCACCCCGAGCGGCGGGCCATCACCTCCGCCGACGGCGTCGAGATCACCGCCGGCGAACTCGCCGCCACCGCCTACCGCCTCGCCCACGAGCTCGTCGCCCGTGGCGCCGGTCGCGGTACCACCGTCACCCTGCTCACCGGCAACACCCCCGAAGCCCTCGCCGCCCGCTACGCGGCCGGGCTGGCCGGGGCCCGGGTGGTCAACCTGTACGACGGGATGGGCGCCCCCGTGCTGGCCGAGATCGTGGCGAGCGTGGACACCACCGTGCTCCTCGTCGACGCCGAACGGTACGCGGGCGCCGCCGAGTTGCTGCCGCTGATCGACGTCCCGACCGTCCTCACCCTCGGCCCCGGCCCCGGCCCCGACGGCACCGGCACCGACGGCACCGGGATCGGCGAGGACGCGATCGCCGCCTCCGCCGTCCACCCCGCCACCGACCCCGCCGTCCCCCTCGGCCCCGGCGACGACATCGGCATCCGCCACACCGGCGGCACCACCGGCATCCCCAAGGGCATCCTCAGCCTCCACGGCCCCTACCGGGACATGTTCGACGCCCTCCTCGCGGGCCCTCAGGACGAGGAGCCGCCCCGGCTGCTCGCCGCCACCTCGCTCGCCCACCTCTCCGGCGTGCTCGCCGATGTGACGCTCCAGCGCGGCGGCTCCGTCGTCCTCCAGCGCACCTTCGACCCCGGCGAGGTCCTCGCCGCGATCGAGCGCGAACGCATCACCGACCTCTGGGCGCTGCCCCCGCTGATCTACCAGCTGCTCGACCACCCGGCCCTGGCCCGCACCGACCTGTCCAGCCTGCGCCGACTCTCCTACGGCGGCTGCGCCGCCTCCCCCGCCCGGATCCGCGAGGCCGTCAAGGTGTTCGGCCCGGTGCTGGTCAGCCTCTACGGCATGTCCGAGGCCCAGAAGATCGCCTACCTCACCCCCGAGGAGCACGCCCGGTTCGGCGAGGACGGCCCGCTCCCGGTCGGTCGGCCGTTCCCCGACGTGGAGGTGGAGGTCCGCGCCGCCGACGGCACCGTGCTGCCCGCCGGGGAGCAGGGCGAGATCCACGTCCGCTCCGGCACGCTGATGGCCGGCTACTGGAAGCAGCCCGAGCTCACCGCCAAGGTGCTGCGCGGGGGTTGGCTCGACACCGGCGACATCGGCTACTTCGACGCCGACGGCTACCTCTACCTCGCCGACCGCCTCAAGGACCTGATCATCGTCGTCGGCGGCCACGTCTACCCCACCGAGGTCGAGGAACTCCTCCTCACCCACCCGGCCATCGCCCAGTGCGCCGTCTACGGCGTCCGCGACGACCAGCAGGCCGAACACGTCCACGCCGCCGTCGTCCCCGCCCCGGGCCGGCAGCCCGACCTGGAGGACGTCCGCGCCTACGTCACCGCCAACAAGGGCCGCCTCTACGCCCCCGAGGCCCTCCACCTGGTCGACGCCATCCCGCTCACCGCCGTCGGCAAGCCCGACAAGAAGCGGCTGCGCCAGGCCCTCGCCCACTGAACCCGCTGGGGCGTTCCCCGGCCCGGGGAACGCCCCAGCGCGAGGTCCGGAACCCGCCGGTACGAGCCGGCCCCCGCCGCCAGGATGGGCCGCATGACCAGCGCCGCCTTCGACGGACTCCTCGACCGGTTCCTGCTCGCCAGCGACGGATTCGAACGGGCCCTGCGGTCCGTCCGCCCCGGGCAGTGGACCCTGCCCACCCCCTGCACCGACTGGAACGTACGGCAGTTGGTCAACCACATGGCCCGGGGCAACCTCAACCACCGCCTCCTGCTCACCGGCGGCCACCACGCCGAGTTCCTCCGCCTGCGCGAAGCCGACGCCCTCGGCGGCTCCCCCGTGGCCGCCTACACCTCCTCCGTCCGCCAACTGGCCGACGCCTACGGGCAGTCCGACGCGCCGTGCCGCATCCTCGACCACCCCCTCGGGCCGCTCACCGGCCGACAGGCACTCGCCGTACGGACCGCCGACAGCGCCGTCCACACCTGGGACCTCGCCACCGCCCTCGGCCTGGACGGCGCCCTCCACCCCACGCTCGTCGACTGGCTCCACGAACACCTCGACACCGTCTACGCGGGCCTGCCCGAGACCCCCGTCGACCCCGGCACCACCCACCGCTACTTCGCCGCCCCCGGGCCCACGCCCTCCGGCGCTCCTGTTCCTGCCGCCTCCCCTGCCGTCGCCCGGCAGGACGGACTGCTCCGCGCGATGGGACGCTCACCGAAACCCCACCGAACCCCGGCCGGATCCCCACCCGCTTTCATCCCATGGCGGGGTTTGGCTCAATGAACCACCGCCCCGGTGCCGAGAAGCCAACGGGGGGTGGCGGCGCTGAGGGCTGCCACCCCCTCCTGACGCCGGGGTCGGGGTCAGGAGAGGGGCCAGGGCCGGGGACAGGACAGGACAGGGGCCGGGGCCGGGGCTCACTCCGGGGCCGGAGTCCCGTCAGCCGCCTCGGCCGCCGCCAGACAGCACCGCACGAAGTCCCGCACCACCGGGTTCCCGTCGTCCACCCCGGCCCACGCCACCGCGATCCGGCTCGGGCCGACCCCGCTCACCGGCCGGTAGGCGATCCCCGGCCGGGCGTAGAAGCGGGCCGTGGACGCGGGGGCGAGCGCGACGCCGTACCCGTTGGCGATGGCGCTCAGCCAGTCGTCCGGGTGCTCCACCACGGCGCCGAAGCGGACCGGGTGCCCCTCCCGCTCATCGGCGGCGACCCAGTAGTCCCGCCAGCCGCCGGTCTCGGCGGGGGCCGCGACGAAGGGCTCGTCCCACAACTCCCGGAACGGGACCACCTCCAGCGCCGCCAGCCGGTGTGCCGAGGGCAGCGCGACCCACCGCGGCTCGGTGAACAACTCGGCCACCCGCCACCCCTCCTGCCCGGGGAACGGCAGCCGCAGCAGCGCCACGTCGGCCTCCCCGGCGGCCAGCCCGGCCGTCGGGTCGGACCACGCAGTGTGCCGCATCTCGACCCGCCAGCCGGGATTGCGCTCGGTGAACCCGGCGACGATGCCCGGCGTGGCCTCGTTGGCGGCGCTGGCCAGGAAGCCCACCCGCAGCACCCGCTCCGCCCGGCTGGCCGCGCCCCTGGCCTCGCGCAGGGTCGCGTCCCAGTCGGCCAGCAGGCCCGGCACCCGCGCGGCGAGGCTCCGCCCGGCCACGGTGAGCGCCATCCCGGCCCGGGACCGGACGAACAACGGCACCCCGAGCAGCTTCTCCAACTGCCGGACCTGCTTGGTCAGCGCGGGTTGGGAGACGTACAGCCGCTCGGCCGCCCGGGTCAGGCTGCCGTCCTCGGCGACGGCGGCGAAGGTGCGCAGCAGCCGGGTGTCCACATCCATTCCACCAGGTTATGGAAGCCGGTATTGGACGCAAGCGGAGGCCCGCGAAGAGGCTGGAGCCATGTCCATCGCCTGTCTCGTCGTCACCGTCCTCGCCATCGCCGCCAACGCCGGAATCGCCGCCGCCGACTTCGCCAAGGCCCCCTTCGTGCTGGCCAATTCGGCCGAGGTGGGGGTGAAGCCGGAGTGGGTCCCGTGGCTCGCCTCGCTCAAGCTGGCCGGCGCCGTCGGCCTGCTGGCCGGCCTGGTCGCCCTCCCGCCGCTCGGCCTCGCGGCCGCGGTCGGGCTGGTGCTGTTCTACGTCGGCGCCGTGGCGACCCACGTCCGCACCCGGGTCCTCCACAACCTCCACTTCCCGGCGGGCTACCTGGCCCTGGCCGTCGTCACCCTGGCCCTCACCGCCACCCGCTGACGGGCCTGCACCACCGCCGCGCACACCGTGCTGGTGCCGTCCGGCACCCGCCCGGAGCCGCAGCAGCCGAGGCCCGTGTCAGCCGGACCCGGCCCGTCAGGCCGCGCCGAAGTGCCGCTCGGTGTCCGCGACCAGGCTCCCCAGGAAGGACCGGTTCGGCAGGTCCGTCAGCGCGGCCGGGCGGGCCAGCAGCGGGTTGGGTTCGAAGGCGAAGGTCCAGGTGAACCGGGTGCCGGTCGGGGTGGGCTCGACCAGGTAGTCCTCGCCGAAGCGCCGGAACAGCGGCAGGCTCGCCGAGGTGACGCAGAAGGAGTGCCGGGAGCCCTCCTCCCAGCGCACGAACTCCTCCCGCAGGCGCAGCAGTCGCATCGCGGTGATCTCGCGGGTCGTGCCGACGCCGTGCGGGGGCCGCGAGGTGTAGCGGCCACCGGCCAGGCCCCGGCACCAGGACAGCGGCGCGTCCCCGGCGAGCCCGCGCCAGACCGCCTCCGGCGTCACCGGCAGGTCCAGCACGTACGCGTGGCGGTGCGGCGCGGTGTCGAAGAAGGACGGGTCGAAGCGTTCGAGCGTGAACCAGGGCATCGGGGCTCCTCTTCTCACGGGGTCTCACGGGGTCTCACGGGGTCCCACGGGGTCCCACGGAGTCTCGCAGGGGTCCTGTCGCGGGAGTCCGCCGGGCGCGTTTCAGCCGGACGGCCCGAGCCTCTCCGCCGTCCCGAGCCTCTCCGCCGCCCCGGCCGCCCCGAGCGTCCCGCCCACCGCCCGCAGGGCGAAGGGCAGCAACCGGTCGGCGGTCTCCCGGGCGGTGGCCTCGTCCACGTCCTCGGGCAGTTGCGGGGTGAGCAGGAAGTGGGTCATCACCGGTCCGACCACCACCTCGCCGAGCAGGTCCACGCTGTCGAGCGCCTGGATCTCACCGCGCTCGACGGCCCGCCGGACGACCTCCGCGACCCGCCCGTACACCGGCCGGAGGAAGGCCGTCACCAGCGCCTCGGCCAGCGCGGTGTTGTGGGCGGCCTCGCCGATCAGGGCGCGGATCAGCCGGCCGGGCTCGCCGGTCATGCTCGCCGCCTTGTCCCGCAGGACGACCCGCAGGTCGCCCTCCAGTCCGCCGGTGTCCGGCTGCTCGTACGAGCTCTCGCCGTGCAGCGCGGCGGCGGCGATCACCAGGTCCTCCTTGGACGACCAGCGACGGTAGAGGGTCGCCGTCGAGACCCCGGCCCGGGCCGCCACGGCGGCGGTGGTCAGCCCGCCGTAGCCGCTCTCCGCGAGGACGGCGAGCGTGGCGTCCAGCAGCGCCCGGTCCCGGGCGGCGTCGCGGGGACGCCCCCGGCGCGAGGTGGCGGCCGGTGCGGCGCCGGCACGGCTGGCAGGGCTGGCAGGGCTGGCAGGGCTGGCAGGGCTGGGCGGGGTGGTGCTGCGGCTCATGCCGGAAGTCTACCGAGAACTAGAAACGAAAGCGTTTCGTTTCGTTTATGCTCGACGGCATGAGCCTCTCTGCCGAAGCCACGCCCACTGCCGCGCCCGCCTCCGCCGAAGCCACCCCCACCGCCGGCCCCGCCGTCGAAGGCCCCGCCGCGACCGTCACCCGCCTGCGCGCCGCCTTCGCCACCGGCCGCACCAAGCCCCTCGCCTGGCGCAAGGCCCAACTCCGCGCCCTGCGCCGCCTGCTGGTCGACCAGGAGGCCGTCTTCACCGCCGCCCTCCACGCCGACCTCGGCAAGAGCGCCGCCGAGGCCTACACCACCGAGATCGGCTTCACGGTCAACGAAATCGACCACACCCTGCGCCACCTCGACGGCTGGCTGCGCCCGCGCCGCACCCCCGTCCCGCTCGCGCTGCTTCCCGCCCGGGCCCGGACGGTCCGCGAACCCCTGGGCACCGTGCTGATCATCAGCCCGTGGAACTACCCGCTCCAGCTCGCGCTGTCCCCGCTGGTCGGCGCGCTCGCCGCGGGCAACTGCGCGGTGGTCAAGCCCAGCGAGCTCGCCCCCGCCACCTCCGCCGCCATCGCCCACTGGCTGCCCCGCACCCTCGACCCGCAGGCCGTCGCCGTCGTCGAGGGCGGCGTGCCGGAGACCACCGCCCTGCTGGAGCAGCGCTTCGACCACATCCTCTACACCGGCAACGGCGCCGTCGCCCGCATCGTCATGACCGCCGCCGCCCGCCATCTCACCCCCGTCACCCTGGAGTTGGGCGGCAAGAGCCCGGTCGTCGTCGAGCCCGGCACCGACCTCGCCACCGCCGCCCGCCGGATCGCCTGGGGCAAGTTCATGAACGCCGGCCAGACCTGCGTGGCCCCCGACTACGTCCTCGCCATCGGCGACACCGCCACCGAACTCGAGCGCCAACTCACCGCCGCCGTCCGCGAGATGTACGGCACCGACCCGGCGCGGAGCCCCGACTACGGCCGCATCGTCAACGAGCGCCACTTCGACCGGCTGACCGCCCTGCTCGCCGACGGCCGCATCGTCACCGGCGGCGACCACCACCGCGCCGACCGCTACCTCGCCCCCACCGTCCTGGCCGACGTCGACCCGGACGCCCCGGTGATGCGCGAGGAGATCTTCGGCCCCGTCCTGCCGATCATCCGCGTCCCCGACCTCGACGCCGCGATCGCCTTCATCACGGACCGCGACAAGCCCCTCGCCCTCTACGCCTTCACCGCCTCCGACACCACCAAGCGCCGCCTCACCACCGAGACCTCCTCCGGCGCCCTCGCCTTCGGCGTCCCCAACGCCCACATCGTCGTCCCCGGGCTGCCCTTCGGCGGTGTCGGCGAGAGCGGCCTCGGCCGGTACCACGGCGCCCACTCCATCGACACCTTCAGCCACACCAAGTCCGTCCTCGACAAGCCCCTCCTCGCCGACCCCCTCCGCCCCGCCTACCCGCCCTTCACCCCCCTCAAGTCCCGCCTCCTGCGCCGCCTCCTCTGACCGGCACGACCGCGAATCGACTCAGCCCGGCTGAGTACCCGTACGGATGCGGAGCGCCCTGGCCGCCCATAGCGTTCTGCGAGCCAGAGCGCGCGCATGCGACTACGGGGAGAGGCACATCATGGACGTCATCGCGATCCGACCGGCCGACCGGCACACTGCCGCGATCACCGCGAGCACCACGAACCGCCCGGGCGACGGGCGCGACACCGGCTGGTCCCGGCGGCACAGTCCCACCTGACGCCGACGCGGTTCAGAGCCGGAACAGCGACCGGTAGGCGTTGCCCTCCACGGCGTTGAGCAGCACGTACGACGGACCGAGGCCGAGGGTGACCTCGCGCAGGCGGGCCAGGGCCTCGGCCGCGGTGGGGACTTCGAGCCCGATCGCGGCCGCGGCCGCGTCCCGGTCGGCGAGCAGGTCGGGCTCGTCGGCCAGGTAGTCCTCGGCCGCCTCCGCGCTCTCCTCCTCGGTCAGCCGCACGCAGTCCTGCCACCACGGCACCGCCAGCAGCAGCCGGACCAGCTCCTCCAGCCCGACGGCCAGCAGCGCCGCGCCGCCCTCCGAGTCGGCGTACAGGACGGGGCGTTCGTCGCCGCCCTCGCCGCAGAGGAAGTAGGTGCCGCCCCCGCTGCACTTGCCGACCTCCTCCAGGGCCTCGCCGGAGGCGAGCACGACCTCCTCCACGTGCGAGTAGGCGTCGAGGGAGAAGTCCGCGGGCCAGAGCAGGTAGTCGACGGTGGCGGGGGTCGCCCGCAGGCGATCGAGGAACGACATGGCGGACACCCTACGGCGCCCCTCGGACACCTCAGGCCGTCAGCCGTTCGGCCAGGTACTCCTCCCAGGTGCGCCGCCCGTGCTCGGCCCCGGCCAGGGTGAGGTTCGCCCCCGCCCGGTACGCGCGCCCGACCTTGCCCGGCACCCGTACGGGCAGCCGCCGACGGCTGCGGCCCCGCGCGGCCAGGTACGCCCGGGTCAGCTCGTCCATCTCGTACACCGTCGGCCCGGCCAGGTCCGGGACCAGGCCGGCGGGCCCGTCCAGCGCCAACTCGACCAGCCGGGCGGCGACGTCGCGCGCGTCCACGGGCTGCCAGCGGACCCCGCCGGGGGCCGGCAGGAGCGGCAGCTTGGCCATCTTCTCGACCACGGCGAACGCCAGGTCGTGGAACTGCGCGGCGCGCAGCACGGTGTACGGCAGGCCCGAGCCGGTCACCGCCTCCTCGGCCGCGTGCTTGGCGCGGAAGTAGCCGAGCGGCACCTTGTCGGCGCCGATCACCGAGATGTACACCAGGTGCCGCACCCCGGCCCGCTGGGCGGCCGCGACCAGCCGCCGGGTGGCCTCGTCGTCGCCCTTGGGGCCGCCCGCGAGGTGCAGCACGGTGCCGACCCCCGTGAGCGCCTCGTCCAGCCGGGTGGCCGCCTCGGCCTCGTCGCCGAGCAGGTCGCCGCGCACGTACGTCACGCCGTCCCCGACCGCGCCGTCCCCGACCGCGCCGTCCTCCGCCGCCCGCCCCCGCCGGCTCAGCACGCGCACCGGCCGCCCCGCCGCGAGCAGCAGCGGTACGACCTGCCGGCCCAGGGTGCCGGTGCCGCCGGTGACCAGTACCGGGTTGTTCGTCATGATCGTCTCCGTTTCGTCCCTGGCCGGGAGTTGATCTCCCCGCCGCCCCCGTTGTTGGGTGGCTCCTGCTGCCCTGACCCGAGGCGACGAAGGAATGTGACACGGTGGACGGAACAGTCGGAAGCGATGAGCGATCTACCCGGACCGCGCTCTTCGAGGAGCACCGCCCGCACCTGCGCGCGGTCGCCTACCGGATGCTCGGCTCGATCAGCGAGGCCGAGGACGCGCTCCAGGACGCCTGGCTGCGGTTCGACCGCACCGACACGGCCGAGGTGGCCAACCTCGGCGGCTGGCTGACCACGGTGGTGTCCCGGGTCTGCCTGAACCTGCTGCGCGACCGCGCCGCCCGTCGGGAGGAGCCGCTCCAGCCGGTCGGGCCGGACGGCGCGAGCGGCCTCGAGCGGCTGCCGGACCCGCTGCTGCGCCGGGAAGGGGTGGTCGACCCGGAGCAGGAGGTGATGCTCGCGGACTCGGTCGGCCTGGCCCTGATGGTGGTGATGGAGTCGCTGTCGCCCGCCGAGCGGGTCGCCTTCGTGCTGCACGACCTGTTCGCGGTGCCGTTCGAGGAGATCGCCCCGCTGATCGAGAAGACCTCGGCCGCGACCCGCCAACTGGCCAGCCGGGCCCGGCGCAAGGTGCAGGCGCAGCCCGCGCCCGACCGGGACCCGGGCCGTCAGCGGCTGGCCGTGGACGCCTTCTTCGCCGCCTCCCGCACCGGCGACCTGGAGGCGCTGGTCGCCGTGCTGGACCCGGACGTGGTGCTGCGCTCGGACGGCGGCGCCGTGCTGGCCCGCCACACCATGGTGCTCACCGGCGCCAGGGCGGTGGCCGGGCAGGCCGCGATGTGGGGCAAGCTGGCGCCGTTCGCCCGCCCCGCGCTGGTCAACGGCACCGCGGGCGCGGTGGTCATCGGCGACAACGGCCGGGCGCTGTCGATCATGGCGTTCACCGTCGTGGCCGGCGTGATCACCGAGATCGACGTGATCGCCGACCAGGAGCGGCTGGCGGCCTTCGACCTCTCGGCCTTCCGGGACTGACGCTCTCGGCCTTCCGGGACTGACGGCGACCGACCGCAGGTGAACCGGCGGGGGTGGGGGGGGGGGGGGGGGGGGGGGGGGGGGGGGGGGCCCCCCCCCCCCCCCCCCCCCCCCCGCCCTCCCACCCCCGGCCTCACCGCCCGACGGCACCGTCCAGCTGCTCCCGGATGATGTCCGCGTGCCCGGCGTGCCGCCCGGTCTCCTCGATCATGTGCACCAGCACCCAGCGCAGCGACGGCCCTTCGACCGCGTCGGGCCGCAGCGAGCGCGCGCCCGGCCGGTCGAGGTCCGGGGCGGCCGCGACCACCGCGTTCGCCCGGGCGATCGCGTCCCGGTAGGCGGCGACTGCCGAGGCCGTGGAGACCTCCGCCACCGCGACGTCCCCCGTCTGGGCCGGCTCCCCGAGCCCGCCGTACGCGTACTCGAACCAGTTGTGCTCGACCACGGCCAGGTGCTGCACCAGCCACAGCAGGCTGGTGCCGGAGGCGACCCCTGGGCGCCGGGCGTCCTCGTCGGAGAGGCCCTCCACCTTGCCGATCACGGCCTCGCGCAGGTAGTCGAGGAAGGCCAGCAGGGTGGTCCGCTCATCGGCGTTCAGCGAGGGCGGACGGACGTCGGGGCGCGGGCTGGGCGCGGTGTTCTCGGTCACCGCGCCACCCTAGCCAGCCGGACCGACGCCCCGAGAGCCCCGCGACCCGACAGGCCGTCACCAGCCCTGCGCGCGCACCCAGTCCGCGAGGTGCCGGGCGCAGCCGTCGACCGACTGCTGCCAGCTGCGGGCCGCGCCGTCCCCGGCCTCGTCGCTGACGTACTTGACCAGCCGCACCGGCACCCCGGCCCGGTGGGCGACGGCCGCGACGGCGTAGCCCTCCATGTCGACCAGGTCGGCGTGCCCGGCGAGCCGCTCCTTGGCCTCCGGGGAGTCCACGAACAGGTCGCCGGTGGCCAGCACCGGGCCCTCGCCCTTGCCGACCATCAGCGGGGCGCCGTAGCTGCGGCCGGTGAGGTGCTGGAGGGCCGCGGTGTCCAGGTCGTGCTGGATCACCTGGACGACGTGGTGCATGCCCTCCCAGCCGGGGCGCAGCGCGCCGGCCGTGCCGAGGTTGATCACCTCGGACGGGAGCTCGCCCCGCGCCAGCACGGTGGCCAGGGCCGCGGTGGCGTTGACCTTCCCTATCCCGGTGAGCAGCACGGGCAGCCGGTCGTCGAGGTGGGCGGCCTCCTCGCGGACCGCGACGACGAGCAGCGGGCGGTCGGGCGAGATCGTTCCAAGCAGTCGCATGGGGCCCATGGTACGGAGCACGGGGGTGCCCGGCCCGGCGGCAGCGCGGCGCGGAACCGCGGGGGCCCCGGCGGGCGTCGCAGCGGGCGCCACCTCTCCGTCCGGCCGGTGCGATCGGCGCCAACCGGCGACAACCCGGGACAACCGGTGTCAACCGGCACAAGACGTGCGGAGACGTGCGAAGGCGTACGGAGACGTGCGGAAACCGTGCACGACATGCTCAAGATCGGCGCAAGTCAGGTGTGGTCGGAGGGAGTCACGGCCATACTGCTGCCATCGGTCGGGCCCGGGGAGACGGGTCGGCCCCAGGGGAGGATGAGGCGGGTGGCGACACCAGTAGGCAACGGCGCACCGGGCGCCGCGTTCCCGGCACGACCGGGCACGCCGCCGGCCGCACCGGGGGCGGCGGCGTTCGGCGCACCGACGACGGCCCCGGGCGCACCGGCACCCCGGGGAGCGGCGTTCCCCGGTCCGACGGCGCCGAGACCGGGCGCTGCACCGCCCGCGCGGCGGCCCCGGGCCACCGCGCCGGAGCGCGGCGTGCGCGCCCGGCTGGCCCAGGCCACCCGCACGCCCCCGGGCCGGCTGCGGATCGCCGGGGTGGTGCTCGCGGTGCTGACCGTGGCCTTCGGCGGGCTCACCGCCTGGCAGTTGGAGACCAGGGCGCAGGCCGCCGACCGGGTGGTCTCGTACAGTCAGCCGCTCAGTCGGGACGCCGCCGAGATCCACCGCTCGCTGGCCGACGCCGCCACCACCGCGGCCTCCGGCTTCCTGCTGGCCGGCGCCGAGCCCAAGGACGTCCGGGCCCGCTACGAGCAGGACCTCGCCCAGGCCGCCAAGCTGATCTCCCAGGCCGCCGCCCGGACCACCTCGACCTCCCCGGCCCAGGACTCCCTCTCCCGGCTGAACCAGCAACTCCCGGTGTACGCCGGTCTGGTGGAATCCGCGCGGGCCGACAACCGGCAGGGCATCCCGCTCGGCGGCGCCTACCTGCGGTACGCCTCCGAGCAGATGCAGACCGTCCTGCTGCCGGCCGCCGCCGAGCTGAACACCATCGAGAACCACGAGCTGGTGACGGACTACGCCGCGGCCCGGTCGACCCCCTGGGCCGCGTACGGCCTGGCGGTGCTCACCCTGGCCGCGCTGGGCTGGGTGCAGCTGACCCTGTTCCGCCGCACCAACCGGGTGTTCAACGTCGGCCTGCTGGGCGCCACCGCCGCTGTCCTGGCCGGCACGCTCTGGCTCGCCGTGGCCGGGCTGACCACCGGCTCGGCGTTGAAGCAGAGCGACCACGAGGGGGCCTCCCCGCTGCAGGCCCTCAACTCGGCCCGGGTGGACGTGCTGACGGCGCGCCTGGCGGAGAACCTGAACCTGGTCGCGCGCGGCTCCACCGCCACCTACGCCACCCAGTACGACGACGTCACCAAGCGCCTGGCCGGGACGGCCGGCAAGGGCACCCCGATGCGCGACCGGGCCGGCACGCTCTCCAACGCGCTGATCCTCGCCCCCGCCGCCGCGGGCCCGTCGCTGGCCACCGCCGCCGACCAGTACGACGTCTGGCAGGACCGGTACCGCAAGGCGCGCTCGGCCGAGGTCGACAACGCCGACTACCAGGGCGCCCTGAACGCGACGGTGTCCGCCACCGACACCACCGAGACCGCCGACGCCGCCTTCAACGCCACCGACCGGGCCCTGGCCCAGGCCGCCGACGCCGAGCAGGCCCGCTTCACGGCCTACGCCGACGGCACCGCCGGGGACCTCCGGCTGGCGGCCGGCGCCGCCGCGGTGCTCGGCCTGGTGGCCGCGGCCGCCGCGCTGCGCGGCCTGGGCCGACGACTCGCCGAGTACCGGTAGAGGGGGAACGGACACTCATGCGCACCACGACCGTACCGACCAGGAGCGCCGCCGCACTGGCCGTGCTGGCCGCCTGCGCGGCCGTGCTCGGCGGGGGCGGCCCCTCCGGCGCCGCATCGGCCGGGGCCACCGCCGCGACCACCGCAAGCGCGCCGCAGGCCGTCCAGCAGAGCCAGGACCAGTCCGACTCCTGCGACATCTACAGCAGCGTGCCGCCGAGTTCGGCGGACGGCCCGGCGGTGAAGGCCATCAAGGCCAGGCGCAGCCTGGTGATCGGCGTCGACCAGAACAGCTACCGCTGGGGCGCCCGGAACCCGAACACCGGCCAGATCGAGGGCTTCGACATCGACCTGGCCCGGGCGATCGGCACCGCCATCATGGGCGACCCGGACAAGGTGGTGCTCAAGCCGGTGGCCACCGCCGACCGGGTCGACGCGGTGCAGAAGGGCCGGGTCGACCTGATCGTCCGCACCATGACCGTCAACTGCAAGCGGATGGAGCAGGTCGCCTTCTCCAAGCCGTACTTCAGCATCTCCCAGCGGGTGCTGGTGCCGAAGACCTCCCCGGCGAAGAACCTGGACGAGGCGATCGGCGGCAGGAACGTCTGCGTCGCCAAGGGCTCGACGGCCGCCGACGTGATGGACCCGGCCAAGGGCGCCAAGAAGGACGCCAAGGCCCGACTGACGGTGGTGGAGAACCAGTTGGACTGCCTGGTCCTGATGCAGCTCGGCAAGGTCGACGCCACCATGACGGACGACGGCCTGGCGGCCGGTCAGGCCGCGCAGGACCAGACCGTGCGGATCGTGGACGGCGACGTGCAGCCCGAGGTGGTCGGCGTCGCCATGCTCAAGAGCAGCCCGGACCTCACCGCGCGGGTCAACCAGGTACTGGCCGACTACCACGCGAGCGGCGACTGGGGGCGCAGCTACGACCGCTGGTTGAAGCCGTACATGCTCAACGACGCCGAGCACTACTGGCCCGTCCCGCACTGAGCACTGGACACCGCGCTGAGCACCGCACCGGGCGCAGCGCTCGGTGCCGCACCGGGCACCGCAGCACGCAGGGAGCACCGCGGACGCGGGGCGTTGACGCCGTCTTGACGCCCCGCGCCCGCACCGCCCGAGCGGCCACCGGCTAGGGTTCGGGACGATCACCACGGGGAGACCGGTGGTGGACACGGGGGTTGTCGTGGGATCGCACGTCGCACACGGCGGGATCGCACGCGAGGAAGGAAGGACACCGCGGTGGCGGCATCGGCTGGCCCGGTACTGAGCCGGGAGGAGGTGGACCGCGCGCTCGCGCGCCTCGGCGCGGAGCGGGACGCGGTCGAGTCGGCGCTGCTCGCCCTCCAGGACCACCCGGGCCTGCGGCTGCTGGACGGCGCCGAGCTGTCCGGCCGCACCCTGGAGCGCTGGTCCGTCGCCGGCAAGGGGCTGCCGCTGCTCTGGGCGCTGTTCGACCGCTACTCCGAGGCGCTCGCCTCGGCCCGCGCCGTCCGGGCCCGCAAGGCCAAGCCCGGCGGGCCCGAACTCGCCGAACTGACCGAGCTGCTGACGGGCGACGCGGTGACCGTCCCGGGCGGCGCCGTGCCGGACGGGCCGCAACTGCTGGGCGCGCCCGCCAAACTGGTCGAGCGGATCAGCCTGGACGCGCTGATGGCCCGGATGAACTCCTGGTACGCCACCGTGCTGGAGGTGGTCAGCGCCGCCGACGCGGTCTGGTCGGCCCTGCCGGCCCGGATCGACCTGCTGCTGGCCGAACTGCACCGGGTGCACACCCTGGCCGCCTCGCTCGGCGTGCGCACCGGCGGCCACCCGCTGGGCGACGACCTGGCCGGGCTGGAACGGGACCTCACCGAACTGCGCACCGAGGTCCGCGAGGACCCGCTGGCCCTGTGGCGCCCGGCCCGGGTGCCCGCCCAGCGCGGCACCGTCCCGGACGGCGAGGCCTTCGCCTCCCCCGCCGGGGTGGTGGACACCGAGCGCTTCGACCGGGCCGGGCGGGCGCTGGACGGCGTCCGGCTGGAGCTGGAGAACCTGCTGCGGCTGCGCGACGACGCCGAGGAGCGCCTCCAGGGCGTCGGCGACCTGCTCCAGCGGGCCGACGCCACCCTGGCCGAGGCCCGCCGGGCCCGCGGCGAGGTGCTGGCGAAGATAGCCTCCAGCGACGTCCCCGCCGTGCCCGGCCCGGCCTCGGCGCTGCGCGAACGGATCGTCACCGCCCTGGACCTGCGCCAGGCCGGGCAGTGGGGCCGGCTGGCGCCGCTGCTGGACGCGCTGGAGGACGCCGCCGCCAAGGAGCTGGCCCGGGCCCGGCAATCGCTGACCGAGGTGACCCAGCCGCTGGCCGTCCGGGCCGAGCTGCGCGGCCGGCTGGACGCCTACAAGGCGATGGCGGCCCGGATGCGGGTCGCCGAGGACCCGGAAGTGATCGAACGCTACGAGAAGGCGCGCTGGCTGCTCTGGAGCGCGCCGTGCGACCTGCGGGCGGCGGCCGCCGCGGTGGCCCGCTTCCAGCAGTCGCTGCGCCCGGCCCAGGCCGAGGCCTCCGAGGGCGCGCAGGCACACGGGACGGCTGGCCAGACGCCGGTCGACGGACAGGTACAGGGGGGCTGAGGTTGATGGGCGAGACGTGCGTGCGTCCGGAGTGCTCCGGCAACGGCACCATCGATGCGGACGGCTACTGCGACGAGTGCGGGCTGACCCCGGTGGGGGCCACCACGGTCCCCCCGGCCGCCACCGGCGCCGCCCCACCGACCGCCACCGGACCGACGACCGGGCCGACCACCGCCGGGCCGACCGCCGGGCCCGGCTCGCCGTGCCCGCGGGACTGCTCGGGCACCATCGACCCGGACGGCTACTGCGACGAGTGCGGCCTGACCCCGCCCGGCGGCGACACCGGCGTCACCCAGCCCTACCTGCCGTCCGCCCGGGTCACCCCGGACTCCGCCCCCAGCGCCTCGATCCGCTCGCTGTCGGCCCGCACCGGCTCCGCCCGGTCGATGTCCGGCCGCTCCCGCTCGCACCGCTCGACCCGCACCGGCAGCAGCCGCTCGGTCTCGGTGCGCTCCACCCGCGGCAGCGTCAGCGCGGGCACCCGCAACCGGCTGGGCGCCGGCCTGGTCACCGTGCCGACGGTGGAGACGGCCGACCCGGCGCAGGCGGTGCTGGAGAACCCCGAGGTGCCGGAGCGCAAGCGGTACTGCTCCAAGTGCGAGGCCCCGGTGGGCCGGGAGAAGAACGGCCGGCCGGGCCGCCCGGACGGCTTCTGCACCAAGTGCGGCACGCCGTACTCCTTCACCCCCAAGCTGCGCCGCGGCGACCTGGTCGGCGGCCAGTACGAGGTGGTCGGCTGCCTGGCGCACGGCGGGCTCGGCTGGATCTACCTGGCGGTGGACCGGCGGGTCAACGACAAGTGGGTGGTGCTCAAGGGCCTGCTGGACACCGGGGACGAGGACGCGCTGGCCGCGGCCGTCGCCGAGCGGCGCTTCCTGGCCGAGGTGGACCACCCGAACATCGTCCGGATCATCAACTTCGCCGAGCACCCGGACCTGCGCACCGGCTCCACCGACGGCTACATCGTGATGGAGTTCGTCGGCGGCAAGTCGCTCAAGGACATCGCCAACGACCGCCGCACCCCGGACGGCCGGCGCGAGCCGCTGCCGGTCGAGCAGGCGATCGCGTACGCCCTGGAGGCGCTGCCGGCCCTGGGCTACCTGCACAGCCGGGGCCTGATCTACTGCGACTTCAAGATCGACAACGTGATCCAGAGCGGCGACACGCTCAAGATCATCGACATGGGCGCGGTCCGCCGCTTCGACGACGACGGCGCGATCTACGGCACCATCGGCTACCAGGCCCCCGAGATCGCCACCGACGGCCCCTCCCCCGCCTCCGACCTCTACACCGTGGCCCGCACCCTCGCGGTCCTCACCTTCGACTTCCAGGGCTACAGCACCACCTACCGCGACTCGCTGCCCGGCCCCGAGGACGTCGAGGTCTTCGCCAGGTACGAGTCCTACTACCGCTTCCTGGTCCGTGCCACCGACCCGGACCCGGCCCGCCGGTTCTCCTCCGCCGAGGAGATGGCCGACCAGCTCACCGGCGTACTGCGGGAGGTCCTGGCCCTCCAGGACGAACGGCCCCGACCCGCACTCTCCACCCTCTTCGGCCCCGAACTGCGCGTCGTGGACACCGAGTTGGTCCTGCCCACCGAGCAGCCCGGCCGGCTCCGGGTGGCCGCTCTCGACCCGGCCGCCGCCGCCCTCGCGCTGCCCGTCCCCCGGGTCGACCCGGCCGACCCCAACGCCGGCTTCCTCGCCACCCTGCTCGCCACCGACCCCGAGGAGGCGCTCGCCGCCCTCGGCGGCGCCCCCGCCGTCTCGGTCGAGAGCCGGCTGCGCGAACTGCGCGCCCTGCTCGAACTCGGGCGCCACGGCACGGCCGTGCAGGAGCTCGCGAAGCTGGAGCAGGACCACCCGGACGACTGGCGGGTGGTCTGGTACCGCGGCCTGGTCGCCCTGGTCGGGGCCGCCGAGGCCCCCGACGGGGCCTCCGCCGAGCCCGGTTTGCGGGCGGCTGCCGAGGCCTTCGACGCGGTCTACGACGCCTTCCCCGGCGAGGCCGCCCCCAAGCTCGCCCTCGGCATCTGCGCCGAACTGCTCGGCGACGGCGGCGACGCGGCCGAGTTCTACCGGCTCGTCTGGACCACCGACCAGGCCTACCTCAGCGCCGCCTTCGGCCTGGCCCGGGTCCGCCTCGCCGAGGACGACCGGCCCGGCGCCGTACGGGTGCTGGAGTCCGTCCCGGCCACCTCCAGCCAGTACACCGCCGCCCGGATCGCCGCCGTCCGCGCCCGGCTGCGCGAACGGGCCGCCACCGACCCGCTCGCCGTCGACCTCGCGGCCGGCTCCGACCAGCTGACGGCGCTGCGCCTGGACGACCGCCGCCGCGAGGAGCTCTCGGTCGAGGTGCTCGGCGCGGCCCTCGACTGGGTCGGCGCCGGCTCGACCGGCGCTCCGCAGGGCTCCGGCCTGGTCGTCCTCGGACGTCCCGCCGTGGAGCGGGAACTGCGCTTCGCCCTGGAACAGTCCTATCGGGTACTCGCCCGGTTGGCCGACCGGGCCGAGACCAGGATCGAGATGGTGGAACGGGCCAACCGGGCCCGCCCCAGGACGTGGGTGTAGCCGATGCCGCAGCAGACCGAGTGCCCGAGCTGTTCCGAGCCGATGGACCTTGACGACGCCTACTGCGGGCGCTGCGGGGCCGGCCGGGACGGCCGGGCGGCCCCGGGCGCGATGCCCGCCAGCTGGGCCGCCGCCCGCGGCGAGGCCGTCCCGCCGCAGCGCGGGCCGGTCTGCGTCAACTGCGGGCAGGCGCAGGTCACCGAGGACGGTTACTGCGAGGGCTGCGGGAGCGCCCAGCCGCGCCCGCGCGACCACATGGAGAAGGCGCTCGCGGGCGTCGCCGGGGTCAGCGACCGCGGCGTGCGCCACCACCGCAACGAGGACTCCTTCACCGTCGCCGCCACCTCGCTGCCCGGCGGGGAGCCGGTCGTGGTCGCCGTGGTGTGCGACGGCGTCTCCTCCTCCGACCGCCCGGACGAGGCCTCGGAGACCGCCGTCGACGCCGCCTCCGAGTCGCTGCTGACCTCCCTGGAGGCCGGCCGCGACCCGGAGGGCGCGATGCGCACGGCGATCGCGGACGCCGCCAAGGCCGTCGCCGACCTCGCCACCGACGGCGCCGGCCCGACCAGGCCCGACGTCAACGCGCCCGCCTGCACCTACGTCAGCGCGATCGCGGCAGGCGGCCGGGTCACCATCGGCTGGGTGGGCGACACCCGGGCGTACTGGATCCCGGACGACCGGGCCGGCGCCGAACCCTTCCGGCTCACCCAGGACGACTCCTGGGCCGCCCGGATGGTCGAGGCCGGGCTGATGGGCGAGGCCGAGGCCTACGCCGACCCGCGCGCCCACGCGATCACCGGCTGGCTCGGCGCCGACGCCGAGGAGGTCGTGCCGCACACCCTCGACTTCACCCCGCACGTCCCCGGGGTGCTGCTGATCTGCACCGACGGACTGTGGAACTACGCCGAGGCGGCCACCGACCTGGCCTACTTCGTCCGCCCGGACGCCCGCACCGAACCGCTGCTGGCGGCCCAGACCCTGGTCAAGTTCGCGGTCGCGGCCGGCGGGCACGACAACATCACGGTCGCCGTGCTGCCGATCGAACCGTCCGCCGCCGCACTGGCGGAGATCGTGGAGACGCCGACCGCGCAGGACCTCAAGGTCATCAGGCCGGCGGCCGCCGCCGGGAACGACGACGACTACGAGGACCACGACCCGACCCTGCCGGACCTCCCGGTGATCGGCTCCGCCGCCGCCCCGCTGCCCCCGGCCGCGGCTCCGGCTCCGGCCGTCCCGCCGGCGCCGCCGGTCGCCCCGCCCGTCCCGCCCGTTCCGCCGCAGCCGCCGCACCCGCCGACGGCCTGACCGGTTCCGCGCGACCGGACCGACGGCCCCGTCCGCCGGCCCGCCCCACCGACCTGATCACATCCACCCCTCACCCGACGGGAGCCACCGCCCCATGGCAACACTGGCGAAGCCGAACCTGCCCAGGTTCGACGTGGAGATCTTCCAGAACGAGTACCTGGCCGACGGCGCCCGCGAGGTCAACGCCATCGTCACCGTCACCTCCACCGGCGGCGGCACCTCCGGCGGCCGCCCGCTCGGGCTCGCCGACGCCGGTCCGCAGGGCGGCGACGCCAACGCGGCCGTGGTGATCCTGGTCGACTGCTCGGGCTCGATGGACTACCCCAAGACCAAGATCAACGGCGCCCGCGAGGCCACCGCCGCCGCCATCGACGCCCTGCGCGACGGCACCGCCTTCGCCGTCGTCGCCGGCACCCACGAGGCCCGCGACATCTACCCCGGCGACGGCACCCTGGCCACCGCCTCGGCGGCCACCCGGGAGCAGGCCAAGGAGTCGCTGCGCCGCCTCACCGCGGCCGGCGGCACCGCCATGGGCACCTGGCTGGCCAAGGCCGACAAGCTCTTCCTCACCCGCCGCGACATCGCCATCCGGCACGCCATCCTGCTCACCGACGGCAACAACGAGCACGAGTCCGCCGAGGACCTCGCCCGCACCATCGAGCGGGTCACCGGGCACTTCACCGCCGACTGCCGCGGCGTCGGCACCGACTGGCGGATCGACGAGCTGCGCAAGATCTCCTCGGCGCTGCTCGGCACCACCGACATCGTCGCCGAGCCCTCCGGCCTCGCCGAGGACTTCCGCTCGATGATGACCGGCGCGATGGGCAAGCAGGTCGCCGACGTCGCGCTGCGGATCTGGACCCCGGCCAACGCGGCCGTGAAGTTCGTCAAGCAGGTCGCCCCCGCCGTCGAGGACCTCACCGGCCGCCGGGCCGAGGCCGGTCCGCGGGCGGGCGACTACCCCACCGGCTCCTGGGGCGACGAGAGCCGCGACTACCACGTCTGCGTCGAGGTCCCGGCCGCCTCGGTCGGCAACGAGATGCTCGCCGCCCGGATCAGCCTGGTGCTGCCCCCGCAGGTCGGCGGCGGCACCCCCGAGGTGCTCAGCCAGGGCCTGGTGAAGGCCGTCTGGACGGACGACCTCGCCTCCTCCACCCGGATCAGCCCCCAGGTCGCCCACTACACCGGGCAGGCCGAGCTGGCCTCCTCCATCCAGGAGGGCCTGGAGGCCCACCGCTCCGGCGACGTCGACACCGCCACCGCCAAGCTCGGCGCCGCCGTCCGGATCGCCCACGCGACCGGCAACGAGGGCACCTTCAAGCTGCTGCAGAAGGTGGTGGACGTGGTGGACCCGAAGGAGGGTACGGTTCGGTTCCGTAAGAACGTGAGCGAGGCCGACTCGATGACCCTTGAGACCCGGTCGACCAAGACGGTACGTGTGAAGAAGTGACCGCGAAGTGACCGCTGTAGACGTGATCGGGCCGGCCGCCCGGCGCGAAGCCGCACCGCACCGGCCCGAAACGAGGGGGACCTGATGCCGATCTGCCCGAGGGGCCACGAGTCGCAGGCCGAGGACTGGTGCGACTTCTGCGGCTTCCCGATGACCCCACCGGTCCCGGCGCCCGGCGCCCACGGGGGCTACCCGGGCGCGCCCGGGGCGCCCGCCGGACACCCGCAGCACGGCGGTGCCGGCTTCGGCGCGCCGCCGCCCCCGCCGGCCCCGCCGGGGTCCGTCCCGCCGCCCCCGCCCGGGGCGTACCCGCCGCCCGGCGGCTACCCGCCGCCGGGCACCCCCGGACTCACCGAGGGCCTGGCCGTCTGCCCGATCTGCCGCAGCCCGCAGACCGGGCGGTTCTGCGAGGAGTGCGGCTACGACTACGAGCTGTCCACGCCCCCCGGCCGCCAGGCGCCGGCCGGCGGTGCGCCCGCGCCCGGCCCGGCCCAGCCCCCGCCGCTGAACATCCCGGCGGCCTACGGCGGCGCCCCGGCCCCACAGCCCCAGCCCCACCAGCCGCACCAGCCCCACCAGCCGCAGGCCCCGGAGTACCAGCAGCAGCCGGAGTACCCCCACACCTACGGCTACCCGCCGCCCGAAGGCGCCTTCCCGGAGGCCCCGGTCCGCGAGGACTCCGGCCCGGTGTACGCCCAGCCCGCCGGCCCCGGCCCGAACACCCGCGGCGGCGACTTCGGCACGTCCTTCCACCTGGCCCCGCCGCAGCCCCAGCCCGGCGCCCGGCCGGAGCCCGCCCCGGCCGAACCGGTGCGCGCCAACTGGATCGCGGTGGTCTCGGCCGACCGCGACTACTTCACCGACATGATGGCCCGCAGCGGCCCCGAGGCGGCCGGCCTGTTCTTCCCGCCGTACTGCCCCGAGCGCCGCATCCCGCTGACCGGCCGCGGCCAGCTGCGGATCGGCCGGCGCAGCCAGCACCGGGGCACCGTCCCGGAGATCGACCTGTCGGTGCCGCCGGAGGACCCGGGCGCCTCGCACCAGCACGCGCTGCTCGCCGAACAGGCGGACGGCAGCTGGGTTCTGGTGGACCAGGGATCGACCAACGGAACCACCGTGAACGGGGGCGAGGAACCGATCTCCCCGAACACCGCCATCCCCCTGGGAGACGGCGACCGGATCCACATCGGCGCCTGGACGACGATCACGGTGCACCGCGCCTGACCTGCACCTTGAGCACCCGTCAGGGGCAACTCCGGCCGGGCCGGGCGGAATTCGTAATTTCGCCCGGCCCGGCTTTTTCCTGCCTCCCTCAGGGAATCCACAAATTCCCGTCCACGGTGTGCACAAGACGCCCCGTGAGCCCTATTCTCTGGCTTCATGACTGCTGCTATATCCGCTGACGGCATCCGCCAGCGGTACGGGGATGTGCAGGCCGTCGACGGGGTGTCGCTCACCGTCGAGGCCGGCGAGTTCTACGGGATCCTCGGTCCCAACGGGGCCGGGAAGACCACCACCATGGAGATCCTGGAAGGGGTCCGCAAGCCCGACGAGGGCCGGGTCGAGCTGCTGGGGATGGCCCCCTGGCCGCGCAACCCGAAGCTGCTGCCGCGCATCGGCGTGCAGTTCCAGGCCTCCGCCTTCTTCCGGAAGCTGACCGCCCGGGAGACGATCCACACCTTCGCGTCGTTCTACGGGGTCGGCCCCAAGCGGGCCGATGCGATGCTGGAGCGGGTCGGACTCTCGGACAAGGCGGCGACCCTCACCGACCAGATGTCCGGCGGCCAGGCCCAGCGCCTGTCGATCGCCTGCGCCCTGGCGCACGACCCGGAGCTCGTCTTCCTGGACGAGCCCACCGCCGGCCTCGACCCGCAGGCCCGCCGCAACCTCTGGGACCTGCTGCGGGACATCAACGCCGAGGGCCGCACCGTCGTCCTGACCACCCACTACCTGGACGAGGCCGAGGTGCTCTGCGACCGGGTCTCGATCATGGACCACGGCAAGGTCCTGCACACCGGCGCCCCGGCGGCGCTGATCCGCGAGATCGACGACACCGTCCGGATCAGCGTGGCCTCCGGCCAGCTGCCGGTCGAGCGGGCCCGCGAGCTGCTGGCCGCGGCCGGCGCCGACATCGCCCAGCTGGAGGACGACACCGTCTCGCTCTCCGTCTCCACCCGCCTTCCCGCCCCGGTGCTCAGCGTCCTCGCCGAGCAGAACGCGCTGCGCGGCCTCGAAGTGCGCGGCGCCACCCTGGAGGACGTCTTCCTCCAGCTGACCGGACGGGAGTTCCGCGCATGACCAGCACCTCCACCGAGCCGAAGGTCCCCGCCCAGCGCGGCGGTTCGGCCGGCTCCGCCGACGAGCGGGAGCGGGTCAGCGCGTTCTGGAGCCTGTCCCGCGCGATGCTGCTCGGGATGAAGCGCGACCGCACCGCGACCTTCTTCATCCTGCTGTTCCCGCTGGTCTTCCTGGTCTTCTTCGGCTCCGTCTCCAAGGGCTCCTCCAGCCCGCACGCCAAGGTCGCCCAGGTCGGCGCGGTCAAGCTGTTCGACTCGATCCAGGGCGACCAGCGGGCCGGCCTGGACAAGGTCCTCAGCATCACCAGGACCGACGACGAGGCCGGCACGCTGGAGAAGGTCCGCAAGGGCGACTTCGACGCGATGATCGAGCAGGGCCCGGACGGCAAGGTGGAGCTGCGCTACACCGCCGCCGACCAGGTCAAGGCCGGCGCGGTCCAGGGCATCCTCAACTCGATCGTCCAGAGCGCCAACCAGGCCGCCACCCACCAGCCGGCCGCCTACGTGCTGGACTCCCAGCAGGTCGAGGACCAGTCGCTCAAGCCGATCCAGTTCCTCACCCCCGGCCTGCTCGGCTGGGCCGTCGCCACCGGCGCGGTCTTCGGCGCCTCGCTGACCCTGGTCGGCTGGCGCAAGTCCAAGGTGCTGCGGCGCCTGCGACTGGCCCCGGTCAGCGCCGGCGCGGTGGTCAGCTCCCGGATCGTGGTCTCGCTGGTGACCGCCTTCCTCCAGACCACCGCCTTCCTGATCGTCGCAACGAGCTTCTTCGGGCTCAAGCTCACCGGCAACTGGTGGCTGATCCTGCCGCTGGTGGGCTGCGCGACGCTCGCCTTCATGTCGATCGGCCTGCTGGCCGGTTCGGTCGCCAGGACCGAGGAGGCCGCGAACGGCATCTCGCAGCTCATCGTGCTGCCGATGTCCTTCCTGTCCGGCTCGTTCTTCCCGCTGGACGGCGCCCCGGGCTGGTTGAGGACCGTCTCCCAGGTCATGCCGCTCAAGCACCTGGTGTCGGCCGCCCAGTCGGTGCTGACCCGCGGCGGCGGCGTCATGGACGCCCTGCCCGCCATGGGCGGACTGCTGCTCTTCGCGGCCGTGTTCACCGGCATCGCCTGGAAGCTGTTCAAGTGGGAGGACGCGTAGCCGTCGCCGGACGTCACTGAACGTCGGTGAACGTCGGTGAACGTCGTTGAACCCCGACGCGGTCGTACGCCTTTGGTCCCGGTGTACGACCCCGTCGGCGTCTGCGACCATGGTCGGGTGACAGAGATCGGACGAGGCACGTTCAGCGAGGAGACCTTCTTCGAGCAGGTCGGCGGAGAGGCCACCTTCCGGCGCCTGACCCGCCGCTTCTACGAGGGCATCGCCGAGGACGAGTTGCTGCGGCCGATGTACCCCGAGGAGGACCTCGGCCCGGCCGAGGAGCGGATGGCGCTGTTCCTGATGCAGTACTGGGGCGGCCCGCGCACCTACAGCGACCGGCGCGGTCACCCGCGGCTGCGGATGCGGCACGCCCCGTTCAAGGTCGACAAGGCCGCCCACGACGCCTGGCTCACCCACATGCGGGCCGCCGTGGCGAGCCTGGAACTGCCCGCCGAGCACGAGCGGCAACTGCTGGACTACCTCACCTACGCCGCCGCCTCGATGATCAACACCCCGGGCTGAGCGGTCGCTAGCGCAGCGGGCTGAGGCCCAGCCCCGCGCCCGGCGCCGCCGCGGTCCGTACCACCACCGAGCCCACTGGGGAGCTCAACCGCAGCCAGCCGCCCGCCCGGTGCACCGAGAGCGGCGCCTCGGGGCTCAGGAAACCGATCCGGTACGAGGCGTGCACGGCGCGCAGCGGAAGCTCCGGCAGCACCGAGACCGGGCGGGACCACACCTCGTCCGCCAACCGGTCCAGCACCGCGCGGGTGCGGTGGTGCGCCGGGACGGCCTCACTGCGCTCGCGGAACTCCCGCACCGCCGCCATCAGTTCGCGGCACACCTCGGCCGCCGGCGGGGTCCCGACCGGCCGCCAGCCGACCCGCGGCGGCAGCAGCCCGGCCCAGGCCGGACCGGTCACCGGCGCGGGCAGCGCGACGGCGCCCGAGTCGGCGTCCACGCCGTCCAGCAACTGGCCCGCGGACACAGTCAGGTCCACCGGCTCGTCCAGGCCGTCCAGCCGGGCGGTGCGGATCGCCAGCACGCCGGACTCGCCCAGCGGCAGCCGTCCGAAGACCGCCAGCACGCCGTCCGCCGACAGCACGCCGTCCGCCGCGGCCGGGTCGACCGCCTGCAGCCGCACGGCCGCCGCCTTGTCGAAGCGCAGCAGGCGCAGCAGGAAGGCGGAGAGGTCGGCGGCCTCACCGGTGTCGGTCAGGGCGAGGCGGGCGGTGACGGTCAACGCTGCTCAGCTCGAATCGGTTCGGAGGTCCAGGGACTTTCAGACTGCCGCGCCGACCGGGGCCTCGTCCATGAACCGGGAGAGGAACTCCCGCTCCACCGGCGAGATCCGGCGCGGCCGGCCCGCGGCCAGGTCGTAGGGCACCACCACGGTGGAGGCCCGGACGTACACCGTCTCGGAGCCGTCCTCGTGGACGTCCTTGATGTCGTAGGAGACGGTCAGCGAGGCGCCGCCGATGTGCGTCACCCGGGTCTCCACGGTGACCGGCTCCGGCCGGTGCACCAGCGGGCGCTTGTAGTCGATCTCGTGGCGGGCCACCACCGAGCCGCCCGCGAACTCCCCGGCGCCGGCCTCGGCGGCCTGGGTGAACATGAAGTCGATCCGGGCCTCCTCCAGGTAGCGCAGGAAGACCACGTTGTTGACGTGGCCGAAGGCGTCCATGTCGGACCAGCGCAGCGGGCAGGCGTAGATGTGGCGAGCCACGGGTGTTCTCCTCGGTGTCCGGTCGCCCGCCGCCGAACCTCGGTGACGGGCCGCGGCCCGGCAGGCCGCCCCGGGGGGCAGTCTGCCGGGCCGTTGTGACAGCTGGGTGTCAGCCTCGGGTCAGCTTCTTGTACGTGGCCCGGTGCGGACGGGCGGCGTCGGCGCCCAGTCGCTCGATCTTGTTCTTCTCGTACGACTCGAAGTTGCCCTCGAACCAGAACCACTTGCTCTCGCCCTCGTAGGCGAGGATGTGGGTGGCCACTCGGTCCAGGAACCAGCGGTCGTGGGAGATGACCACGGCGCAGCCGGGGAACTCCAGCAGGGCGTTCTCCAGCGAGGAGAGCGTCTCGACGTCGAGGTCGTTGGTGGGCTCGTCGAGGAGCAGCAGGTTGCCGCCCTGCTTGAGGGTGAGCGCCAGGTTCAGGCGGTTGCGCTCACCACCGGAGAGCACGCCGGCCGGCTTCTGCTGGTCCGGGCCCTTGAAGCCGAAGGCCGACACGTAGGCGCGGGACGGCATCTCGACCTGGCCGACGTTGATCCAGTCCAGACCGTCGGAGACGACCTCCCAGAGGGTCTTCTTCGGGTCGATGTTGGAGCGGGTCTGGTCGACGTAGCTGATCTTGACGGTGTCGCCGACCTTGACCGTGCCGCTGTCCGGGGTCTCCAGGTCCTGGAGCATCTTGAACAGGGTGGTCTTGCCGGCGCCGTTCGGGCCGATGATGCCGACGATGCCGTTGCGCGGCAGGGTGAAGCTGAGGTCGTCGATCAGGATCTTCTCGCCGAAGGCCTTGTTGAGGTTCTCGACCTCGATGACGACGTTGCCCAGGCGCGGGCCCGGCGGGATCTGGATCTCCTCGAAGTCCAGCTTCCGCATCTTGTCGGCCTCGGCCGCCATCTCCTCGTAACGGGCGAGGCGGGCCTTGGACTTGGCCTGGCGGCCCTTGGCGTTGGAGCGGACCCACTCCAGCTCTTCCTTGAGCCGCTTGGCGCGCTTGGCGTCCTTCTGGCCCTCGACCTTGAGACGGGACTGCTTGGTCTCCAGGTAGGTGGAGTAGTTGCCCTCGTACGGGTAGGCGCGGCCGCGGTCGAGCTCCAGGATCCACTGGGCGACGTTGTCCAGGAAGTACCGGTCGTGGGTGACGGCCACGACGGTGCCCTTGTACTTCTCCAGGTGCTGCTCCAGCCAGTTCACCGACTCGGCGTCCAGGTGGTTGGTGGGCTCGTCGAGCAGCAGCAGGTCGGGGGCCTCCAGCAGCAGCTTGCAGAGCGCCACGCGGCGCTTCTCGCCACCGGAGAGCTTGGTGACCGGCCAGTCGCCGGGCGGGCAGCCCAGGGCGTCCATGGCCTGCTCCAGCTGGGCGTCCAGGTCCCAGGCCTCGGCGTGGTCCAGCTCCTCCTGGAGCTTGCCCATCTCGTCGAGCAGCGCGTCCGAGTAGTCGGTCGCCATCAGCTCGGCGATCTCGTTGAAGCGGTCGAGCTTGCCCTTGATCTCCTTGACGCCGTCCTGGACGTTCTCCAGGACCGTCTTGGTCTCGTCGAGCGGGGGCTCCTGGAGGAGCATGCCGACGGTGTAGCCGGGCGAGAGGAAGGCGTCGCCGTTGGAGGGGTGCTCCAGGCCGGCCATCATCTTCAGCACGGTGGACTTACCGGCACCGTTGGGGCCCACGACGCCGATCTTCGCCCCGGGGAGGAAGCTGAGCGTCACGTCGTCAAGGATGACCTTGTCTCCGTGCGCCTTGCGCACCTTGCGCATCGTGTAGATGTATTCCGCCACGTGAGATCGCTCCGGCGTCGTCGGGAGTATTCGTCTTGCAGCGTTCCATTGTGCCGCACCCGGCCGGGAGCCCCGAACCGCCGGGGTGACCCCACCGGGGTATCCGTCGCACCGGGGTGTCCGTACCGGTGCGGCGGATACCGGGGTGGCCGTACCGGGCCGGGGCCGGGAAGCGCGAAGGCCCGGGTCCCCGCTGCTGGTGCGGGGAGCCGGGCCGGGTTCCGCTCGTTCAGGGCTCCGGGAGGTCAGCGCCTCCCGGAGCACCGCTCAGGCGGTTCGCACGGTTCAGTCGGTTCAGGCGGTGGTGCGACCGTGACGGCCGCGGCGGCGCAGGACGAAGACCGCGGCGCCACCGGCCACGACCAGGCCACCGGCGACGGCGGCGAGGATCGGGGTGGAGTCATTGGCACCGGTCTGGGCCAGGCCACCGGTGCCCGGGGCGGCGCTGGTGGTCGACGGGGCCGGCTGGGCGGCACCGGAGCTCGGGGTGCTCGACGGGGTGGCGGTGGTGGTGCCGGTGGCGGCCGGAGTGGTCGGGGCGCCGGTCGGGGTCACGCCGGTCTTGCAGTCGAGGACACCGGAGAACTTCTTGGAGAAGCCGTTCGGGCCGGTGACGGTGATGTCGTACTTGGTCTTCTCGGCGACCTTGACCAGCACGGTCTCGGTCTTGCCGGGCTGCACGGTGATCTTCTGGCCCGGCTGCACGGTCACCTCGGCCGGCTGGTCACCGGTGTTGGTGACGGAGACGCGCACACCGCCGTTGGCGCACTCCTCCTTGGCGGAGCTGTCGACGATCGGGCCCTGGGCCTGCTTCCAGGTGGCCTGGCCCGCGGCCGCGGCGCTGAGCTTCTTGGAGCCGGCCAGGATCATGGTCTGGCTGTGCTTGCCCTGGTCGTCCAGGCCGCTCATGAAGACCCGGCCGCTGAGGACGGTGGTGTCGGCGGTGGCCTTGAGCACGGCCTTGCCGTCCGGGGTGCCGCCGGGGACGTCCAGGAACAGCTGGGTGTCCTTGGCGACCGGGCCGGCCAGCGTGCCGTTGACCTGCTTGCCGTCCTTGTCCAGCACCTTGATCTTGTCGGCGGCGTCGCCGGAGACCGCGAGCTTGACCTCGTTGGCGCTGGTGTTCAGCACGAACGGGCCGAGCTTGGCGCCCGACTTGCCGGAGACGGAGTCCGGGGTGAGGGTCAGCGAGGGCTTCGGCTCGGCCGCGACGCCCTTGTTGGCGTCGCCCGTCAGGTAGTCGCGCAGCTTCTTGGCGTGCTCGTTGCGCGGGGTCGCGGTCTTGTCGTCCGAGAACTTCCAGATCGCGGACTGGGTACCCGCCGCGGCGTCCTTCTCCGAGAGCTCGTTGTCGCCGATCGCCTTGCGCAGGGCGTCGATCGGCACCTGCGGGTACGAGTTCTCCAGGATCCAGCGGATCTTGGGGGCGTTCGCGTTGCCGTTGAGGGAGCTCGCGGACCAGTCGGCCTCGTGGTACTTGGCCTTGCTGTCCAGGTACACCGGGTTGTCGAAGTCGATGCAGTAGGTCTGCAGCAGCTCGCCGGAGGTCGTCTTGAGGGTGAACAGGCCCGCGTCGACGCTCTCCTTGCCCTTGACGTCGACCCGCTCGCCGAACATCTCCGGCTGGACGATCGCGGTCACGCCCGAGGCCGGGGTGTCGGCCGCGACCGCCGCACCGGCCGCGAACAGGCCTCCGCCCAGTGCAACGCTGGTCGTGAGCATGACAGTGGTTATGCGGGACAGACTCCGCCCCTGCCGCTTGAACATCTGGGATCCCTCCGGAGCGGGCTTGCACCGAGTGGGCAGCCCGCCGACTTGCCGTGCCGCGCGTGCCCCCTGTGGCACTGCTGCGGGTGTGAACCAAGTGAATCCTATTGAGCCCCGGAGGCCCCGAAACCCCCATGCGAAATCAGGACGATTCCGTATCTGGATCGTTATCAACCCCCTCAGGTTCCACACAAGCTGACGCAGCGACAGAATCTCCGCGCGACTTTCCGTTATCCGGACGAGATTGCGCGTGCGGGCGCAACAACGTTCTCGATCAACATATTTGTCGACAGGGAAGGTCACCGACCCGTCAGCCCAGCAGCGCCCGGTCTTCACCTCCCCGCTCCCCCTCGGACACCTCGCCCTGCTGCCCCGTCAGCACCCGCGCACCCGGCGGCGGCTCCGGCCGGGCGGGCGCCGCGGCCACCGCCGAAGCCCGGCGCGACTCCAGCGCGTCGGCGATCCACCCGGGCACCGACTCGCCCGCGGGCTTCGCGCCGGGTGGCCCCGCCGCGCCCGCCGGCTGCCCGCGCACGCCCGCCGCCCAACGGAACGCCGTGGTACCCCGGGTGAGGTCGTGTCCGATCGACCGGGCGTCGATCTCGGCCCGGCTGCGCTTCACCTCCCCTTCCGTCCACTCCCGCACCCGCAGCCGACCCGTCACCAGCACCGGCTCGCCCTTGGCCAGCGAGCCGATCAGGTTCACCGCGAGCGCCCGCCAGGCCGTCACCCTCAGCCACTGCGTCTCGCCGTCCGCCCAGCAGGCCCGCTCGCGGTCGTACCGCCGCTCGGTGCAGCCGAGGAGGAAGTTCGCCATCGGCACCCCGCCGGCGGTTTCCCCGTAGCTCACCTCGGTCGCGACATTGCCCACCACCGTCACCTGAACCTCGTTCACAGCGCACTCTCCGTTCTCGCCGACGCACCGTACGGAATCGAGCGGTGCGAGTTCAGAGTGCGTCCCGGAAGAAATCACGACCACCCGGTTCGGAAATCCTGTGGACAACTAGTAGGCCGATCGGCAGGGTGAAAAACGGCCGTCACTCACAGGGGTGAATTTCGGCCTTCGTACACCGCTCGGGTAGCATCTCTTCGCGCTCATGACAACAAACGGGCAGATCGCGGCCGCCTCCGCGACGCGGCGGAACACCCGGGCCGGGCCGTCCGCGCACGTCATCACGCCGGAGCGAGCCGAATAGGAGCCCCCACCCGCACCGGCGGCGGGACATTCTCCGTGTCGAATCCATAACGGGTGGGGAGGCAGCCCCGTAACGACTGCACAACGTCCGGCCCGGAACAGTGCCAGACCGCTGCACACACGGTCTCCACCTGCGATTATCGGACCGCTCCACCGAACCGACACACCAACGACGGTGTCGTCACACCGGCCGAGGAACTGGACACCCTTATCCTGTCCCCGACAGGGCGAGGGCCCACCAACCCCCACCCCCACCCTCAGGTACGGGGCCGGACAACGCGCGCGCCCAGCGCTCGTCGCCCGATCCCGGCCACGGTCACGCCCGCCAGGGCGCCGTCCGTCCCGCCCCCATAGCTCAGCGGATAGAGCACCCGCCTTCTAAGCGGTAGGTCGCAGGTTCGAATCCTGCTGGGGGCGCCACCTGCGAATTTCCGCAGGCCATCGCGCCCGTGCGTACTTTCCGTGGCCGTTTATCACCTCCGGGTAATCCAGCACCCACCGCGCATAACCCGTGACAATGCGTGTCATGGCCGCCACGAAAGCCGGTTGGGTGGAAAACCGGAATTCCGGGCGAATCCCCCACCCTTGAACGAAACAGCCGCCCGAACGGCCGACCGGCGAAATCCGACAAAAGCCGGACAGAGACGCCCGGGACGCCGCTGTCCGCGCAGCCGGAACCCGGCCCACGGCCGAACTGCCGCGAGCCCACGGCCGAACTGACGCGGGCCTCCGCTCGAACTTCCGCCGGCCAGGACGGACTAACCGGCCAGCCCCGCCAGATAGGCGTCGAGCAGCGCGATCTGCCGTTCCGCCGGGAACTCCGCCGGGGCGAACAGCGACTGCACCACCAGCCCCAGCACGAAGGCCTGCGCACCCGCCGCGAGCCCGGCGGGATCGGCGCCGGCCGGGAGCTCGCCGAGCCGCTGGGCGTCCGCCACGTGCGCCGTGAGCGCCACCCGCGACCGGGCGTAGCGCCCGGCGTGCGCAGCCGCCAGCTCCGGGTCCGCCAGGGCGACGTCCCAGGAGCTGACCCAGATCCGGTTGCCGGACTCGGTGGCCTCGTCCAGGGGCAGCACGTCGAGCAGCGCGGCCCGCAGTCGGGCCAGCCCCTCGGGCGGCGGCGGGGTGCCGTCGGCGGGGGCCAGCCGCCGGGGCCGGGCGGCGGAGCGGCGGTCGAGCTCCTCCAGGGCGTGGCTCAGCAGCGCCCGCTTGTTCGGGAAGTAGTGCGTCAGCAGCCCGGTGGAGGCGCCCAGTTCGGCCGCCACCGCGCGCAGCGTCAGCCCCTCGAAACCCTTGGCGGAGAGCACCCGCCACACCCCCTCGGAGACTTCCGAGCGGCGGGCGTCATGGTCTCCACGGGCTGGCGTCATGGGGGCTATCGTACATACCAAACGTTTGTTATGAATGATCCGAACAGCCCACCGCACAGCCACCACACGCCCACCGCACACCCGTCGCACACCCGCCCCCACACCCGTCGCACCACCCCGAGAGGCCCGCCCGTGTTTTCCGTCCCGCTCGCCGAGAACGCCGAACTGCGCCCGCTGGAGCCCTGGCAGGCCCCCGAGTTCCTGGCCCACATCGACCGCGCCCGCGCCCACACCGACCCGTGGATCCCGTGGGCCACCCGCACCACCGACCTGGACTCGGCCCGCGCCACCCTGCAGCGCTACGCCGACGGCCAGGCCGCCGACTCCAGCCGGATCTACGGCATCTGGCGCGACGGCACGCTGGTCGGCGGCGTGATGTTCGTGCACTTCGACACCAGGAGCGGCAACTGCGAGATCGGCGCCTGGACCGAGCCGGCCGGCGAGGGCGGCGGGCTGATCACCGCCGCCGTCCGCCGGCTGCTCGACTACGCCTTCACCACCCGCGGCCTGCACCGCGCCGAATGGTGGTGCTCGGCCGCCAACGCCCGCAGCCGGGCGGTGGCCCAGCGGGTCGGGATGCAGCGGGAGGGCGTGCTGCGGGAGTGGTTCCTGCACAACGGCGTCCGCCACGACAAGGAGATCTGGGCGATCCTGGCCTCGGAGCACACTGCCACCGAGGCCTGACGGCCGCGCGGCCCTCCTCGGCGCCCGGTACGGGAAAGCCGCAGCGGGGGGGGGGGGGGGAGGGAAGGACGGAACCCCTTCGGCCCCCACAGCTCACCGGGCGGCCGTCAGCCGTGCGTCACGCACTTGTTGGCGCTGTTGGACCACAGGCCCTGGAGGTCGAAGGTGCCGGTGCTCAGGGTGACGTAGGCGTCGAGGTTCTGGCACGCGTCGCCGATCTCACCGCCGCCGCCGTTCCAGCCGATGCTGGGCCAGAAGTCGGTGACCGTCTCCGCGTACTCGTGGGTCTCGGTGGACTCGATGCCGGAGAGCAGCCGGCCGTCGGTGAAGGTGGTGCAGGCGCCCGCCCCGTTGTCGGGGATGTACGGCAGGTTGGTGTACGCCAGGGTGCCGTAGGAGCTGCTGGTCTTGTCGTGCCAGGCGCAGAAGCCGGAGTTGGGGAAGCCGTCCGGGTGGGTGCCGGTGGGGGACACCACCACGTACTGGGCGTTGAGGTTGGGCGCCTGGGTGGTGTTGCCGAAGTGGGCGGCGGCCTTGCCGGCCTCGGCGGCGATCTGGGCGGCGGTGGCGTTGGCCGGGGTGGCGGCGGCGTTGTCGAACCAGACTCCGGCCAGGGGGGAGGAGGCCGGGTGCTGGACGTGGGTGCCCTTGGTGCCGCAGGTGGTGGTGCCCTTGGCGACGCCCTCGCAGTACTGGCTGAGGATGGTGCCCCAGGTGTCCTGGCTGCCGTAGAGGCCCTTGAACATGTTCTGCATGTCGGGCGCGACCCCGGCCGGGTCGGAGGACCACTGGGAGCCCCAGAACACCAGGTACACCTTGGGGGTGGGGGAGACCACGCCCTGGGTGGCGGAGGAGCGGACCGAGAGGGTGTTGCCGGAGGTCGCGGTCGGGCTCTTGGTGGTGGTGCCGGGGTGGAGCGGCTTGGCTCCGAAGTGGGCGGCGGCCGGGGCGGCTTGTGCCTCGGCGCCGGCGGCCAGGGTGGTGGTGCCGAAGGCGGCCAGGGCCAGTGCCGTGAGGGTGTGGGCGGCGGCCTTGAGGGGGGTGCGCATGCGTCTGCTCCCGAGTGTGAGGGTGTGGGAGGTTCGTCCGTACGGGCCTGCGGGACTACGGGCCTGTGGGCCCGCGGGCCGGGTCCGGACACCACATCAACTCGGCCGTCCGTCCGTCCAGATGGTGGGCGCGCGGGCGGGGAACCCTTTGCCGTGCTCATACCAAGTCCTTGTCGCGGCGGCGGCGGGGGTGGGACGGCGGCGGAGCACCGCCTCCGCCACCGGCACCTACCCCGAACTCCTGCACGGCCACCCGGACTTCCGCCAGCTGGCGGGCCACCACCGGTCGGGCTGACCGATCATCACCGGGCGGGTGTTGTCAACCGGCCCGTCCCCGAACGGGTGTCACAGTCCCGTCCCTGTCATGTCCTGGTGATTGTGACGCCGGGTGTGCCACCGAATCCGGTGGGCCGACGTCCTGTGAAGTGTTCGAGGCAGTCAGCACACACCGTCATCGGGGAGCCGCCATGTCCGTCCGTCACCGTCGTCCGCTGCTCGTCGCCACCGTTCTCGCCGGCGCGGGGCTGGCGTTGACCGCCTGCGGGCCCGACAACACCGACCCGGCCGCCGGGCCGGCGCCCTCCGCGAGCAGCACGGTGGCCGCGAAGCCGACGGCGGGCGGTGCGGCCACGGCGGGCGCGCCGACCACGGGCACGGGCTCGCGCCCGGCCACGCACGCGCCGTCCGGCGGCAGCACCAAGTCCGGATCCGGGTCCGCGGCCGGTGGCCCGTGCGACGTCCAGCACCTCTCGATCCACGTGTCGGCCCGCTCCGGGGCGCCCAGCCAGCGGGTGATCGAGGTGCAGAACACCGGCGGGAGCTCCTGCACCCTCAGCTCCTCCCCGGGCGTCGACCTCGGCAATGCCACCGCGCGCGACCGGAGCAAGAACATCAAGCCGATCCTCGCCAGCGGGACCACGCGGTTCACCGTCGCGGCGGGCCAGAAGGCCTACGCGGTGATCGACCTCGACCCGAGCGGCGCCACCACCGGTACCGCCCCCGGCATCGACGAGCTCAACGTGCTGGCCGACGACGAGGGCACCAACATGCCCCTGTCGAGCACCCAGAACTTCCCGCTCGGCGCCGGCGCCAAGGTGCTGGAGCCCAGGATGAGCATCTACCGGGGCACCGTGGCGGAGGCCGTCACCTCCATGACCGCCGCCCCCAACTGAGCGGGACCTGGAGTGCCGGCCGGGGCAGGCCGGGCTCCGACCCTCGAATCGAGGGTCGCCTGACCTGCGGGAACGGCTGGATCGCCGGGCCGAGCCCGGGATCTGGGCGTGTCGGGCGGGCGGACGGGGTACCCGAAGTGCATGGCAGTCTTCCGAAAGCCGGGGCGCTTCAAGCGGGCGGGCCGTTCCGGTCCGGCGCGTCCCGAGCCTGTTTCCCGGTCCGGATCCGGTCCGGAGGGGGGTCTGGCCGAGGGCCTCGCCGAGCTGGTGGAGGAGGCCGAGCGGCCCACCGGGGCCTGGCAGGTCGCCGAGTACCACGCGGAGCGCGGGCGGGGGCGGGCGCTGGTGGCGGGCGTGGCGGGGCGGCTGGGCAGCGGGGGACGGCTGGCGGCCCGCGGCGCGGCGCTCGGCGGCAAGGCGCTGGCCGAGCAGCTGGTGCGCACGGCGCCACGGATCCCGGTCCGCGACCTCGCGACCCTGCGCTCCCAGCACCCGGACGCGGCCGACCCCGAGCAGCTGGCCGATCTGCTGGTGTCCGGTGCCACCCGGGCCTCCGCCGCCCTCGGCGCGGGCGTCGGGGCCGCGGCCATGCTGCCGGTGCCGCCCGCGATGCCGCTGGAGATCGCGGCCGAGACGCTGGCGGTGGCAGCCGTGGAGGTGAAGCTGATCGCTGAGCTGCACGAGGTCTACGGCGTCCCGGCGCCGGGCAGTGCCACCCAGCGGGCCGGGGCCTACCTGGGGGCCTGGGCGAACCGCCGGGGGATCGACGCGATGCTGCTGACCCGCCCGGCGGGCTTCGCGGCGCTGGCCCTGGGCGCGGAGGTGCGCCAGCAGGTGCGGCGCCGGCTCACCCGCAGTTGGGTGCGCCGGATGCCGTCCGTGACCCCGCTGCTGCTGGGCGCGGGCATCGGCGCGACGGTCAACCGGCGGGACACCCGGCGGCTGGCCGGGCAGGTCCGGGACGACCTGCGGTCGCGGCCGCCGACGGACCGCGGGTACTGGGCGGCGGCCGGGCCGGCGGTCGAGGGCGAGGTCCTTCCGTGACCCCTCGCCCGGCACAGGCCGAGCGCCCTCGCCGGGCATAGGCCGAGCGCCCTCGCCCGGGACGGGCCGAGCGGGAGCGTTGACGGCCGGCCGGGCGCGGTCAGTCGAGCAGGCCGAGGCGCGGTCCGCCCCGCTCGTGCAGTCGGCGGAGGAAGCCGAGCACTCCGGCGGAGCCGCCGGCCCAGGTGGCGCTCGGCCGGGCCAGGCCGGCGTCCGGGAACACCGGGCGGGACGGCGGGCCGCCGCTGCGGCTCAGCAGGATCGCCGCGACGGTGTCGGCGGCGTCCCAGAACTCCTCGGCTCCGGTACCGCCACCCGACTCGGTCCCGGAGCCGGACGCGACGGCGACGTCCACCAGCAGCTCGCCGACCCCGGCCAGCCCGCAGCACTGGGTGACCAGCGGCATCCGGGGCGCGAGCGCGGCGCAGGTGCGGGCGGTCTGCCGGGCGAGGTCCAGGTAACCGGGTTCGGCCAGCCGGTCGGCGGCCCGGACCAGCACCGATCCGATCCCGGCCAGGCCCCGGCACCAGGAGCCGTAGCGGCGGGTCGCCCCCGGCGCGGTGGCCCGGGCGATCAGCCCCGGGGTGTCGGCGGCGAGTCGGGCGCAGGCCTGCTCGGCCCGGTGCCGGTCGGCCGGATCGCCGCCGGAACTCCCGTACTCCAGCAGGAAGTACGCGACCCCCGCGGTGCCGTGCGCCAGGCCCTCGCGCAGTGCGGCACTGCCGGGCGTGTCGGCCCCGGCGGGTGACAGGCGGGCCCGGCCGGTGGCCAGCAGCCGGGCGCACTCGGCGGCGACGGCGAGGTGTCGGTCCCGGGCGGCGGGTTGGGAACGTGCGAGCAGCAGTCGGCCGAGGCCGATCCCGGCCACGCCCTCGATCAGGTCGGCCTCGGGCGGTCCGCCGTCCGGACCGCGGGTGGGCAGGTCCTCGCCTCCGCCGACGGGCAATCCGGCCCGGGTGAGGAACAGTTCGACCCCGGTGCGGCCCGAGTAGAACCCCGGGGACAGCCGCCGGGACTGCCCCGCCGTCCACTCCGCCAGCGCCGCCACGGCCTCCGGCACCCCGGGCCGGTGGAGGTGGTGGAGCAGCTCCAGGCCGAGCCCGGCGCTGCCGCCGTAGACGTCGATCGGCGTCGGGACGGCCGCCCGGGCGGCGAGCACCGGGTCGGCGATCCGGTGCGCCTCGGCGACGCAGTACGCGGTGGTGTGCTCGACGACCGCGCGGAGCCGGTCGGGGGCGAGCCGGGTCCGGCGCGGTACCGGCGGGGGTGGAGTCCCGACAGCCGGGCCACCGCGGAGCCGGGCCGCACCGGTGGTGCGGACGGCCGGGTCCGGGCTGGTCAACTCGGCGATCAACGCGCGGAGTTGCCGGTGCTCCCGGCCGGGCAGTGCCCAGGCCAGCCCGGTCAGGGTGCGGTCCCGGTTGACGGCGGTGTTGCCGTCGACGACCACCGGGTCCAGGCCGGTGGCGGCGAAGCCGAGGGTCGCGCCCAGGGCGTGGAAGTCGTCGGCGGGCCGCGCGGCTTGCCCGGCCGGGCGCCGCACCGGGTCGCTGTAGCCGGGTGTCGAGCCGTCCGGGCCGGCGCCGTCCAGCGCGCTGATCCCGAAGTCGACCAGGTGGCAGCGGCCTTCGGCGTCCAGCGCGATGTTGTCGGGTTTCAGGTCACGGACGACCACGCCCCGGCGGTGGATGCCGTCCAGCAGGCGCAGCAGTCGGAGGGCCAGTTCGGCGAGCCGGGCGGCCTCGTACGGGCCGTGCTCCTGGACATCCCGGCGCAGGTCCCGGTCGCCGCAGCTGGTCATCACCAGGTACTCGTCCGAGCGGTGCCGGAAGGCGTCGAGGGCCCGGGGGACGCCGGGGAGGCCGTCGAGGGCGGTGAGCACCGCCCGTTCGTTGCGCAGCCGGTCGCGGGCGTCCGCACCGGACTCGTCCTCAGCCACGAAGGCCCGGGCCTGCTTGACCACCACGGGCCGCCCGGTGGTCAGGTCCACCGCCCGGTAGACGTTGCCCTGCGGTTTGCGGGCGATGCCGCCGGTGATCAGGTAGCGGCCGCCGCCGAGGCCGGGGGAGTCCTGGGACGGCGCCGCCTTGCGCGGGAACGGGTCCTCGGCCCAGGGCGGGCACCGGTAGGAGGCGGCCGCCAGCCCGTCGAAGGCCCGGCCGTCGGGGCCGACCATGACGGACTCCAGTCGCCCGCCGCGCCCGGTGCGGTAGTCGCCGGTGAAGGGCCCGTACCGGTAGTAGACCGGTGCGTCGGGGTCGACCCGCCGGTCGCTCACGACCTGCGGTCCCTGCTGCCCGCGCAGCACCGCGACCAGTTCCCCGGCCAGCGCGACGGCGGTGCCCGGCGCCGGGTAGACGGTGAGTGCCTTTCCGACCGAAGCGGCGCTCCGGGTGCCGGAGTTGAGCTCCCGCAGCACCTCCGGGTTGTTGGCCCACTTGGCGTGGCAGACGTACCGGGCCAGTACCGGCAGGGCGAGGGCGAGTACGGTGTCGAGCCCGCCGGGGCGGGCCGAGACGTGCAGCTTCCAACCGTGTTCCACCGCCGGCATCCGCGGGTCGTTCAGGTACGACCAGGTCTCGTCGGACCAGCCGCTGCGGCCGGCGATGGAACCGGTCACCGTCAGGAGTTGAAGTCGCAGGCGAAACGGGTGGTGGCGGTCACCCACGGGTCGGCGAGACACGCCGTGGCCTCGCGGTCGCCGCGGTCGTCGTCCTCGAACGCGATGGTCTCGTCATCGACCAGCAGCGGACCCGCGTCGCGGACCTCGTCGATCATGGTTCCGGGCATGGGAAACCTCCAGATCTTGTGGTGCCTCCGGTGATGGTGCGGGCCGCGGCCCCTGCGGCTGACCGAGCGGGCCGGGATCCCGAAGCACGAAGGTAGGGAGGATCGTTCCGCCTGACAAGGGGTCAGGACGCATCAACTCCACTTCCTGGACACATTCGTGGAGGATACGTAAACATCGGTGACCGGACGGCAGTCCGGCCGTCCGGTCCAGTTCGCGCCCCCGCGCCCGACGCTAGAGGCTGAGCAGGCCGACGGCGTGGCCGTCGGGATCGACCACCGGCCAGGTGGTCAGGCCGCGGGCGCTCATGGCGGAGGCCGCGGTGGCGGCGGGCATGTCGGTGGTGGCGAACGGGGCGCGGTCGAAGGCGATGTCACGGACCGGGGTGCGCTCGGTGGACCGGGTGCGGTTCTGGAACGGGGCGAGGTGCAGGCGGGTCAGCAGCCCGGCGCAGCGGCCGTCGTCGTCGCGCACCAGGAGGTGGTCGGCGCCGGAGCTGTGCAGGATGTGGATCGCGACATCGAGCATGACGTCGTCGCTGATCTGCAGCTCGGGGCCGGTCATGAGGTCGCGGACCGTGGTGGTGGTCGCGGGGCGTTCGAGGGTGAGGGCCATGAGGGCTCCGTGGTGTCGTTTCCGCCGGGGCCGGCGGTGGTCGGGGTGCTGGCGGCGCGACGGCCGCCGGGGCCCGGACCGTGGGAGCGGTCCGGGCCTGCTCTCCTAGGCGGCGAGGGCGACGCGCCGGGGTGCCCGGCGGCGGCCGGAGGAGGCCTGGGTGGCGCGGCTCGCTCCGTCGGCGCGGGTGCCGCCGCCGGTGGGGGCGGGGCGGCCGCGGCGGCCGCGGTTGGTGGCCGCGCCGCGGCGGGGGCGTTCGACGACGGGGTCGGCGATGACGACCGGCACGCCGGTGGGGACGCGGGCGCCGGTGATGCGGGCCAGGTCCTCGTCACCGGCGCTCACGCGGGTGGTGACGGGGGTGATCCCGGCGGTGGTCATCAGGCGGGCCGTCTGGCGGCGCTGGCTGGGCAGGACGAGGGTGACGACGGTGCCGGACTCCCCGGCCCGGGCGGTGCGGCCGCCCCGGTGGAGGTAGTCCTTGTGGTCGGTCGGCGGGTCCAGGTTGACGACGAGGTCGAGGCCGTCGACGTGGATGCCCCGGGCCGCGACGTTGGTGGCGATCAGCGCGGTGACCTGGCCGGTGCGGAACTGCTCCAGGGTCCGGGTGCGCTGGGGCTGGGACTTGCCGCCGTGCAGGGCCGCGGCCTTCACCCCGTTGGCGAGCAGGTCCTCCACCAGTGCGTCGGCGCGGTCCCGGGTGTCGGTGAACATGATCACCCCGCCGTCGCGGGAGGCGATGTGGGCGATCGTGGCGTCCTTGTCGAAGTTCTGCACGTGCAGCACGTGGTGCTCCATGGTGCTGACCGCCGCGGCGGACGGGTCCACCGAGTGGGTGACCGGGTCCTTGAGGAAGGTCCGCACGAGGCGGTCGACGTTGCGGTCCAGGGTGGCGGAGAACAGCATCGTCTGACCGCCTTCGGCGACCTGTTCCAGCAGTTCGGTGACCTGCGGCAGGAAGCCCATGTCGGCCATCTGGTCGGCCTCGTCGAGGACGGTGACGCCGACCCCGTCGAGCTGGCAGTCGCCGCGCTGGATCAGGTCCTTGAGCCGGCCGGGGGTGGCCACCACGACCTCCGCCCCGCGGTTGAGCGCCTGTGCCTGGCGGCCGATCGACATCCCGCCCACCACGGTCACCATCCGCAGCCGCAGCGCGTGCGCGAACGGGGTGAGCGCGTCGGTGACCTGCTGGGCGAGCTCGCGGGTGGGGACCAGCACCAGGGCCAGCGGGCGGCGCGGCTCGGCGCGTCGGCCGGCGATGCGGGCCAGCACGGCGAGGCCGAACGCGATGGTCTTGCCGGAGCCCGTCCGACCACGTCCGAGGACGTCCCGTCCGGCCAGCGAGTTGGGCAGCGTCGCGGCCTGGATCGGGAACGGAGTGGTGAGGCCCTGGCGGGTCAGCACCGACAGCAGCGCCTTGGGCATGTCCAGCTCGGCGAAGGACTCGACGGCCGGGAGCGCCGGGGTGGTGCTCACCGGCATCGCGAACTCGCCCTGCGGAGAAGGACTCTGGCGGGCGCTACGGCCGCGGGCGGGCCGGTCTCCGTAGAAGGAGCTGCCGCCGGAACGGGAGGACGAGGTGGAGCGGGAGTATGCCGAGGACCGGGAGGACGCCGAGGAGCGGGAGTTGGCGTTCTGGTACGAGGAGCGACTGGAGCGGTTCATGTGAGACCTTCCTGGGGCGGCACGTCGCGAGGAAGCTCCGCAGCGCGAGGCGCCGGCAGGAGGCCACGAGGAACGGGCCGAAAGTGTGGAGAGCGGGGCGTGGACGGTGGAACCGTGCGGCACGTCACCTACGGTCGGCCGCTCACCGCGGAGGGCGGGAGCGGAGAACCTCGAACCGTGAGCTGTCACGGCGGGGCGGCGATCCGGACGCGGCGCTGGGCGTCTCGCGTGGGGATGACCGCCGGGTGGCGGGGCCAGGGGGCCGGAAACAGCCGGGGAAGCGCGTCGTGGCGCAATGCCGAGGGGCCCGCACCGGGCATCATGTACGCGGTGCGGGCCCCTCGCTACCAGGCGGGTGCCGTGGCAGAAACTACAGCGGACGAATGTTCTCGGCCTGCGGGCCCTTCTGACCCTGCGTGACGTCGAACTCGACCTTCTGGCCCTCGAGCAGCTCACGGAAGCCGTTGGCGTTGATGTTCGAGTAGTGGGCGAAGACGTCCGGGCCGCCGCCGTCCTGCTCGATGAAGCCGAAGCCCTTTTCCGCGTTGAACCACTTCACAGTGCCATTAGCCATAAAAAATCTCCTTCAAGGGGCTGTCCGAAGCGTGCACAGCGCGCGCTTCGAGTCGCCGCGATGAGCACCCACCCGGGAAAGACCCGGGAAACAAAAATGCGCCTGCGAAACATCAGCAGGCGCACACAAAGTTCATGGGAACCACTACTGCAACTGGAACGAGCCTAGCAGGCTTGGGCCCGCCGTGGGGGGATGACTTCGAAACCGGGTGCGCCGAAACGGCCCGGCCGCGCGTTTTCGGCGCATACTGCAGGCAATGACGAAATCTGCAGCAGTCCGCCGCGTCCTGCCCGCCAGCCCCTTCAAAGCCCGGACCGAAGCCCCGCGCAAGCACTTCGCCGTCGGTGACCGCGTGACCCACGACACCTACGGCCTCGGCTGGGCCATCGGCGTCGAGGGTGACAGTGACATCGCGGTACTCGTCGACTTCGGAACGCGACGGGAACGCATCACCCAGCCGTACACCACGATGTTCAAGCTCTGACCCGGCGGCGCGGCAGCGCTCGCGGCGCGCCGCCGCACCGCGAGCGCTGCCGGAAACCGCCGTGGCCGCCAGGCCGCCCCTGGGCGCCGCGGCGGCATTGTCGTAGCCTGGGGCGCATGTCGAACCCCGACGGGCTGCTCGTCGACATCGCCGCGATGGTCGAGTCCGAGCACAGCAACCAGATGTCCCTGACCGTGGTGGTCCCCGGAGCCGTGATCACCGGCCGGCTCGCGCCGGTGACCTTGTGGCTGGAGCGGGTGGCGGAGGTCCTCGAGGCCTCAGAACACCTGAAGCCGTTCGCCGCCCTCTTCGCGCCACCCGCCGACGGCGCGCCCGAACGGCCCACCCATCTGCACCTCCATCGGGCGAAGATCCTCCAGGGTGACTTCGGGCTTCCCCACACCGGTGGCATGTACCGCATCGCCATCGAGGACGTCAGCAGTTGGACGGTCGGGGACCTCAGCTACTCCGACTCCTGACAGCCACGGTGGGCGAAGCGGCCGCCAGGCTCGGCGCCCGGGTCTCCCCGGTCGGCGGCCTGGCGGTCGCTCGCGCTTGCGGTCGCTCGCGCTTGCGGTCGCTCGCGCTTGCGGTCGCTCGCGCTTGCGGTCGCTCGCGCTTGCGGTCGCTCGCGCTTGCGGCCGCTCGCCCTTGCGGCGCGGCGGGTCTGACGCCAGGCCGGGCGCACGTCACCCGGTCAGGGCCGGTCCGTGGCCTGCGGCGGGCTCCCCGGCCACACTTCGAACGCCTGTGAGAATCCCGTCGGCGGTCCGGCGCGGAAGCGGGCACGGATCAGTGCCTCGACCTTGACGACGGCGTCGGCCCGACCGCTGAGTTCCACTCTCACCGCGTCGGTGCCGGCCTCGGCGAGGGTGACCGGGCGGGCGGGGGCTTCCTCGACCGGCGCCGACGTGTCCACCTGCCAGCGGGTGCGGACGACCTGATCGGCGGGTGAGACGTAGTCCCCCGCGCCACCGGGGCCGGGGACGGTGATCAGCCGGAACGACTGCCCGACCGTGTCCGCGACCACGTTCGCCGCGGCGGGCGCGCCGGAGATCGACATGTGCGCCATGGCACTCGGTTCCCGTGTGCCACCGGTACTGGTCATCGCTCTCCTCCGAGGTCGGCTTCCCTCCCAGGGTGTGCCGATGCCAGGCCCCGCGCATCCGTTCGGCGGGGGTGAGTCCCGTTCGGGTCCGCGGGCACCGGCGGCTCGATGCGACCGGGGTGCGTTGGGGTGCGTACGGGTGGCAGGGATGTGCCGCCGCGTGTCCGGTGCGCGGTTCCCTGGCAGGGGGAGCCCCCGCGGTGTAACGTTTTGATCAAGCAGTCGTGGTTCCGAAGTTCTCGCCCGCGGTTACGTGCCGTGGGCGTTTTTGCTGTTTCGACGCCTCTCCGGACCAGGGCGATCACCTCCGGGCCCGCATCGGCGGGACCCGGTCAGTTCCCGTGAAGGAGGAGCGCATGGCTACCGGCACTGTGAAGTGGTTCAACGCGGAGAAGGGCTTCGGTTTCATCGAGCAGGACGGCGGCGGCCCCGACGTGTTCGCCCACTACTCGAACATCGACGCCCAGGGCTTCCGTGAACTCCAGGAGGGCCAGAAGGTGTCCTTCGACATCGTGCAGGGCCAGAAGGGCCCGCAGGCCGAGCACATCCGCCCGGCCTGACCTCGGCACCTGAGCGGGTGCCCCGCACGTACCCACGTGCGGGGCACCCGTGCGTCTGCGCCGGATCGTCGGCGGCCGCGGGCCCCGCGACCGGCCGTAGGGCCGAACCGCCGTGCTACCGCGGCGACATGACTTCGTAGAGGTTCCCGGCGTCATCGGTGAAGTACAGCCCGCGGGCGCACAGCGGGTGGTCGGTCCGGCCGTTGTCGGGCTCGCGGGGGTCGTCGCCGTACGGCACCCCGGCGGCCTGCAGCCGGTCGAGTATCCCGTCGAAGGTCTCCGGGTCCACGTCGAAGGCCAGGTGGTGGCCGGACGGGTCCTCCGTCGTCAGGAAGTCCAGCGTCAGCGAGTCGTTCACCCGCACCGGCGCGAAGTGCCGGTCGGGGCCGGGGTAGTCCAGGCCCATGACGGAGGCGAAGAAGCGCGCCGCCGCCTCGTTGTCGACGGCCGGGACGATGGTGTGGTTCAGCGAGATGGGCATGTTCCGCCTTCCTGGGGTGACTGGTCGTCAGGGTGTCGAGTCCTACCATGCGGCCAGGGCGGGATCGGTTGCGTCCGCACGAAACTGACGGCCCATCGGGCGGGCGTGCGGGCCGGCCGTCAGGGGCCGGGGGCGAGGTAGCGGCGGCCCGGTATCTGTTCGAAGATCAGGTTGGTGCGGGTCTGGGCCACCGCGGGGTGGGTGGTGAGGTGGTCGACGACGAAGTCGCGCAGGGACTCGGGCCCGGCGACGCCGACGTGCAGCAGGTAGTCGTCCGAGCCGGCCATGTGGAAGACGGCGAGGACGCCGGGCAGGTCGGGGGCGGTGCTGCGGAAGCTCTCGTTCTGCTCCCGGGTGTGGGCGCGCAGCCGCACCGAGATCATCGCCTGGAGCGGCAGGCCGATCGCGGCCGGGTCGAGTTCGGCGCGGAAGCCGCGGATGATGCCGCGCTCCTGGAGGGCGCGGACCCGGGCCAGGCAGGTGGAGGGGGCGATGCCGACGGCGGCCGCGAGGGCGTTGTTCGGGAGGCGGGCGTTGTCGGCCAGGGCGCGGACGATCGCCCGGTCGACGTCGTCGAGGGCTGCCCGCCGGGCCTGCGGATTGTTCGGCATGCCTGCCAGGATCCCAGTCCGTTCCGCAGATTCGCAAACCTGATCGACCAGGAACCGAATGTTCTTCGGAAGGCCTTCCCTCGGGTGTCCAAAAGTTCCATCCTTACCGACGGTCCTCCCCGACACCCAGGGTGACGGTGGCGACCTCCCGCCGTCGTCCCCGCACCTCCGGAGCGCCCCGCCCATGAGCCCGACCGCCTTCCGTGCCGCAGCGACCGCCGTCGACCCCGGTCCGGAGCTGGACGGCGGCGACTTCGCCCTCCCCGAGGGCGGCCTGGACGAGGCCGGGCGGCTGCGCGCGCTCGACGCCGTGGACGAGTACCTGACCCGCAAGCGCAAGCACCTGGTCGGCTACCAGGCCACCCAGGACATGCAGGGCACCGCGCTGGACCTCGCCCGGTTCCTGCCGAACAACATCAACAACCTCGGCGACCCGTTCCAGAGCGGCGGCTACAAGCCCAACACCAAGGTCGTCGAGCGGGCCGTGCTCGACTACTACGCGAAGCTCTGGCACGCCGAGCGCCCGCACGACGCGGCCGATCCGGAGTCCTACTGGGGCTACATGCTGTCCATGGGCTCCACCGAGGGCAACATGTACGCGCTGTGGAACGCCCGGGACTACCTGAGCGGCAAGGCGCTGATCCAGCCGCCGACCGAGCCCCTGGACGCCGTGCGCTACGTCAAGGCCGACCCCGACCGGCGGAACCCGAACGCCCACCACCCGGTGGCGTTCTACTCCGAGGACACCCACTACTCCTTCGCCAAGGCCGTCGCCGTGCTGGGCGTGGAGACCTTCCACGCCGTCGGCCTGGAGAAGTACCCGGACGAGTGCCCGCTGGTCGACCCGGTGACCGGCCGCCGCGACTGGCCCACCGAGGTGCCGTCCCGCCCGGGCCCGTCCGGCCTGTCCTGGGACGGCTCCGGCGAGATAGACGTCGACGCCCTCGCCGTCCTGGTGGAGTTCTTCGCCGCCAAGGGCCACCCGGTCTTCGTCAACCTCAACCTCGGCAGCACCTTCAAGGGCGCCCACGACGACGTCCGCGCGGTCTGCGAGCGGCTGCTGCCGATCTTCGAGCGGCACGGGCTGGTGCGGCGCGAGGTCGTCTACGGCAGCTGCGAGCGGACCGGGCGCCCGCTGGTCGACGTGCGCCGCGGCTTCTGGATCCACGTGGACGGGGCGCTCGGCGCCGGCTACGCGCCGTTCCTGCGGATGGCCGCCCAGGACCCGCAGGCGTACGGCTGGACGCCGGAGGCGGAGCTGCCCGAGTTCGACTTCGGACTGCGGCTGCCCACCGCCGGGCACGGCGAGCTGGACATGGTCTCCTCGATCGCGATGAGCGGCCACAAGTGGGCCGGCGCGCCCTGGCCGTGCGGCATCTACATGACCAAGGTGAAGTACCAGATCTCGCCGCCGTCCCAGCCCGACTACATCGGTGCGCCGGACACCACCTTCGCCGGCTCCCGCAACGGGTTCTCCCCGCTGGTCCTCTGGGACCACCTGTCCCGGTACTCCTACCGCGACCAGGTCGGCCGGATCCGCGAGGCCCAGGAGCTCGCGGCCTACCTGGAGCGGCGCCTGGTCGCCATGGAGCGGGAGCTCGGCGTCGAGCTCTGGCCGGCCCGCACCCCGGGCGCGGTCACCGTGCGGTTCCGCAAGCCGAGCCCGGAGCTGGTGGCCAAGTGGTCGCTGTCCTCCCAGGACGTGGTGATGGTCCCGGGCGACGAGAGCACCCGGCGCAGCTATGTGCACGTCTTCGTGATGCCCTCGGTGGACCGGGCCAAGCTGGACGCCCTGCTCGCCGAAATCGCCGAGGACCGGGTGGTGCTGGGCGCCTCCTGACGGAGGGCGTCGTCGGAGCGGACGGCGTTGCCGAGGCGGAGGGCGGCCGTCGGAGCTGAGGGCGGCCGTCGGAGCGGAGGGCCGCCGTCAGAGGTTGGTCAGCCGGTCGCCCTTGGCGTCCTGGAGTACGTGGTCGACGCAGACCGCGAGGACGACCAGCAGCAGGGCGTCCCGTTGCTCCAGGACGTCGACGGCGTAGGCGTCGCGGACGGTGAACCAGCGCCGGGAGACGTGCGCCAGGGTGGTGCCCTCGTGCTGGATGTCGAACTCGCGGTCCCACAGGTTGCCGTTGACCCGCAGCCGGCGGCCGTCGCCGAGGCGGACCTTGAAGCGGTCGCCGAAGAGCGTGAACATCTTCTTGCTGATCTTGGCGGTCGGCTGGCCGTTCTGCTTGATCAGCAGGGTGTGGTGGATCGTGAAGGCCTTGCGGACGATGCTCGCGACGTGCTCGCCGCGGGTGTCCTCCAGGGCGAAGGTGCGGCGCAGCCGGAAGAACTTCCGGTTCACGCGGTAGAGCTTCTCCCGGTGCTCGGTCTCTATCCAGGCCTCTTCGTGGAAGGCGAACATGCGGTCGCGGACCAGGTAGCGCACTGTGGGTCCCCCCGTGGTGGTGCCGCCGGCCCCCGTGGCGCGGCGCGGCCCAGAGCGTAGCGGCTGGTCAGCGCGGGGGAGGGGAGGGGGGTGGTGGCTTTACCGGTCCGCTACCGGGCTGCGACGATCCGCCGACGCGGCGGTGACCCGACGGTGACACCGGGGCGCGCGGCGGGCCTCGGCGGGTGGGTGTCCAGGGCGCCGGCGGGTGGGTCAGGCGATGCCCTGCCCGTCGATGTCCGCCCCCCACTGGTCCTCGCCGACGGCGCCCACGCAGTAGCCCCCGCCCTGCACGGTGCCGCCGGCCTCCTGGCACTGCTCGGCGGTGACGTCGGCGGGGAGCACGGCGGCGGTGGCGGGCGCCGCGCCCGCGAGGGCGAGTACGGCGGCGGCGAGCGGGACGGTGAGCGGGGCGGCCAGACGGGCCGGCGATGAGATGAACATGTGCCTCACAAGAGCACGCGCCGGGGGTGACGGCCAGTCAGATACGTCCGTTCGCGGGCCCCGGCCCGTCAGTGCGGGTGAGCCGGGGCCGGGGGCCAGGCGTCCGGGTCGAGGACGCCGAGGGCGTAGGCGCGGGCGACCAGGGCGGTGCGGTTGGGAAGCTGCCAGCGGCGGGAGAGGCGGGTGAGGTGGTAGTTGACGCCGTCCGCGGTGAGGCCGATCTCCTTGGCGATCCGGGCGGTGGTGGCGCCCCGGGCCGCGGCGGCCAGGATGCGGGCCTCGATCGGGCTGGCCTCCGGGCGCGGGGGCGGCGCCGGGGGCGCCTGGCGGGCGGCCGGTACGGCCAGGGCGCGGAGCGAGAGCAGCATGTTCGGGGTCTGCTCCGGGGTGTCGCTGACCAGGTCGACGGTCATCTCGCCCTCGCGCTCGGTGCCGCCGGCGGGCGTCCAGGACACCCCGACGGAGTACTGCGAGCGGCGGTGCAGCCGGATCGCCTCGGCGAGGGTCTGCAGCGAGGTGTCGTCCCGCAGGGTGAAGTACTCCAGGATCCGGCGGTTGCGCAACTGCCCCGGCAGTCCGCCGAACTCGGCGGCCATCGCACGGTTGACGATCATGATCCGGCCGCCCCACTCGCAGACCGCGATGGGCACCGGGTTGTGGTCCAGCAGGCGCAGCGCCCGGTTGCGCCAGACCACCGCGGCGTCCACGCGGGTGCCCGGCACCGGACCGCAACCGTCGGTCGGTCGCATCATCGTCTCTCCTTCCGCGGCAGCCGCCCACGCCAGATCTGACAGGCCGTGGGCAAGGGTCGGGCAGCCGCCGGCACTACACAATCATGTAGTGATCGCGGCCCGGCGCTCCTGACGAGGGCAGAGAGTGGAGATACCGAGAACTTTCCTGCCGTGGGAGGGACCTACCGATGACCGACACCACGACCGAGGCCGTGCCGGCGCCACCGACCGCCGAGGCCATGCCCGCGTTCCGGGCCGAGCCCCAGGCGGAGCCCCGGACCGGGCTCCAGGCCGGGCCCCGGGCCGCCGCCGCCCCGGGCGTCCCGTTGGTGGACATCTCCGACCTGCCGCCGGTCGGCGTCCCCGTGCTGCGCACCATGGAACTCGCCAGAACGCACGGCCCCGCGTTCTTCCAGCGCCTGCACGGCCGCGAGACCCTGATCGTCAGCAGCCTGGAGCTGGTGGAGGAACTGGCCGACGAGGAGCGCTTCACCAAGTCCGTCGGCCCGGCGCTGGAGAACGTCCGGGAGTTCACCGGGGACGGTCTGTTCACCGCGTACAACGACGAGCCGAACTGGGCCAGGGCGCACGACATCCTGATGCCCGCCTTCGCGCTCGGCTCGATGCGCACCTACCACCCGGTGATGCTGGAGGTGGCCCGCCGGGTGATCGGCGCCTGGGACCGCCGCGCGGCCGCCGGGCTGACCGTGGACGTGCCCGGCGACATGACCCGGATGACCCTGGACACCATCGGGCTGGCCGGGTTCGGCTTCGACTTCGGCTCCTTCGAACGGGACGAGCCCCACCCGTTCGTGGAGGCGATGGTGCGCTGCCTGGAGTGGGCGATGACCAAGCTCACCCGGGACCCGGATCTCGACCACCGCGAGCGCGACGCCGCGTTCCGGCGGGACGCCGACTACCTGGCCGGCGTGGTCGACGAGGTGATCGCCGCCCGGGCCGGGAACGGCGCCGAGGCCGGCCCGGCGCAGGACCTGCTCGGCCTGATGCTCGGTGCCGTCCACCCCGCCGACGGCAGCAAGCTGGACATGGAGAACATCCGCAACCAGGTGATCACCTTCCTGATCGCCGGGCACGAGACCACCTCGGGCGCGCTCTCCTTCGCACTGCACTACCTGGCCAAGCACCCGTCCGAACTCCGGCTGGTCCAGGAGGAGGTGGACGCGCTCTGGGGCGACCGGGCCGACCCGGAGCCCTCGTACGAGGACGTCGGCCGGCTGCGGTACACCCGGCAGGTGCTCAACGAGGCGCTCCGACTGTGGCCCACGGCGCCCCAGTTCAGCCGGGAGGCGCGCGCGGAGACCCTGCTCGGCGGGCGGATCCCGGTCCGTCCGGGGACGCCGATCTTCGTGCTGACCCCGATGCTGCACCGCGACCCGGCCTGGGGTGACAACCCGGAGCTGTTCGACCCCTCCCGCTTCGACCCGGAGCGCGAGGCGACCCGCTCGCCGCACGCCTTCAAGCCCTTCGGCACCGGCGAACGCGCCTGCATCGGGCGGCAGTTCGCGCTGCACGAGGCGACCATGCTGCTGGGCATGCTGGTCCACCGCTACCGGCTGATCGACCACGCCGACTACCGGCTGACCCTCAAGCAGACGCTCACCATCAAGCCCGACGGCTTCACCCTCGCCCTCGCCCCGCGCACCCCCGCGCCGCTGGCCGGCACCGCCCCCTCTGCCCCCTCCGCGCAGGCGGCCAGGGCGGGCCGGCCGGTCGGGTCCGGGTCCGCGGCGGAACGCGCCGCGCGGGTCCGCCAGGGCACCGGCCTGCTGCTCCTGCACGGGTCCAACTACGGTGCCAGCCGGGAGTTCAGCCGCCAACTCGCCGACGTCGCGGCCGAACTCGGCTGCGACACCGCGATCGCGCCGCTCGACGCCTACGCCGACGGGCTGCCCACCGACCGCCCGGTGGTGATCACGGCCGCCTCCTACAACGGCCAACCCACCGACGACGCGGCCGAGTTCGTCCGCCGACTGCGCGAGGCCCCGGACGGCGCGGCCGACGGCGTCGAGTACGCGGTGCTCGGCATCGGCGACCGGACCTATGCCGCCACCTACCAGCGCGTCCCCACCCTGATCGACGAGCGGCTCGGCGCCCTCGGCGGCACCCGGCTGCTCGCCCGCGCCGAGGCCGACGCCTCCGGTGACCTGGCCGGTACGGTACGGGAGTTCACCGAGGCGCTCGTAGAGCTGCTGCTGACCCGGCACGGCGACGCCGAGGCGGTGGCCCCGCCCCGGGAGGAGGCCGGGTTCACCGTGACCGAGCTGGTCGGCGGCCCGCTGCACGCGCTCGCCACCCGGCACGGCATGAGCGAGCTGACCGTCACCGCCGTCGACAGCCTGACCGACCCCGGCTACCACCGGGTGAAGCGCCTGGTCCGGCTCGCCCTGCCGGACGGCACCGACTACCGGACCGCCGACCACCTGACCGTGCTGCCGGCCAACGACCCGGCCCTGGTGGAACGCGCCGCCGCGCTGTTCGGCGCCGAACTCGACACGGTGCTCGGGATCGTCGCCCACCGGCGCACCGGCCCGGCCGTCGACCGCCCGCTGAGCGTGCGCGAACTGCTCACCCATCACGTCGAGTTGCAGGACCGCCCCACCGCCGAACAGCGCGCCGTGCTGGCCGGGCTCAACCCCTGCCCGCCCGAGCAGGCCGCGCTGCGGGCGCTGCCCGCGGACGACCCGCGCACGCTGCTCGACCTGGTCGAGGACCACCCGGCCCTGCGGGAGGCGCTGAGCTGGCCGGTCCTGCTGGACCTGCTGCCGCCGATCCGGCCGCGGCACTACTCGATCTCCTCCTCGCCGTCGGTCGACGGCGACGAGATCGACCTGATGGTCTCGGTGCTCAGCGCGCCCGCCCGCTCGGGCCGGGGCACCTTCCGGGGCACCGGCTCCGGCTACCTCGACCGGCTGGCCGTCGGCGACACCGTGCTGGCCCGGGTCCAGCCCTGCCGGGAGGCGTTCCGGATCGGCCACCGCACCCCCGTGGTCATGATCGCGGCCGGCACCGGCCTGGCGCCCTTCCGCGGCGCCGTCGCCGACCGCCGCGCGCTGCTCGGCACGGGCGCCGAGCTGGCCCCGGCGCTGCTGTACTTCGGCTGCGACGCCCCGGACGCCGACTACCTGCACCGGGCCGAGCTGGAGGAGGCCGAGCGGGCCGGCGCCGTCTCGATGCGGCCCGCGTTCAGCGAGCGGCCGCAGGACGGGCGGCGCTTCGTCCAGGACCGCATCGCGGCCGAGGCGGCGGAGGTCTGGGAGCTGCTCGCCGCCGGGGCCGAGGTGTACGTGTGCGGCGACGGCGCCCGGATGGCGCCCGGCGTGCGGGAGGCCTTCCGGGTGCTCTACCGGGAGCGCACGCCGGAGGCGGACGAGCGGCAGGCGCAGGACTGGCTGCAGGGCCTGGTCGAGGCGGGCCGCTACGTCGAGGACGTGTACGCGGGCTGAGGGCCCGTTCGGCGCGGGACGGCCGCCCGGCCGCTGCTCGGATCGAGCGGCGGCCGGGCGGCCGGTGTGTCAGTGGACCGGGTGCGTTGGTAGACCCGGTGCGGCGGTAGGCCCGGTGCGTCGGTAGGTCCGGTGTGTCAGTAGACGCTGACGTCGTATGCGGCGAGGGCCGCGTTCACCGGCTGGAAGAAGGTCGTCCCGCCGGTGGTGCAGTCCCCGCTGCCGCCGGAGGTCAGACCGAGCGCCTTGTCGCCCTCGTACAGCGGGCCGCCGGAGTCACCCGGCTCGGCGCAGACGTCGGTCTGGATCAGGCCGCGGACCGTCCCGCCGCCGGTGTAGCGGACGGTGACGTCGAGTCCGGTGACGGTGCCGGTGTGGGTGCCTGAGGTCGAGCCGGTGCGGGTGACCGCCTCGCCCACGTACGCGTCGGGGGCGGAGCTGAACCCGCCGGGGTGGTCGAGCGCTTCGTTGTCGTAGCGGACCAGCGCGTAGTCGTGGCCGGGGAAGGTGGAGGCGACGGTCGGGCCGATCCCGGTGCGGTGGGCGCTGTCCGCGTACCAGGTGGCGGCGACGTTCCCGCAGTGCCCGGCGGTGAGGAAGTAGTGGGCGCCGCTGTCGACCACGTTGAAGCCGAGCGAGCAGCGGTAGCGGCCGCCGTAGACGGCGTCGCCCGCGGCCAGCAGCGGGGTGAAGTGTCCGGGGACGCGCTGGACGGTCAGGGCGGGCGCGTCGGGGCCGACGGCGTGCACGAGTTGGGCGAGTGCGGCCGGGGAGACGGTGCTGTCGGCGGTCACCACGACCCGGCCGCCGGCCCGGTCGACGTACCAGGCCGTCCCGTCCACCTCGGCGTTCAGGACGGCGTCGCTGACCGCGGCGAGCCGCTCGGCGGCGACGGTGCGGGCGGGCACGGCGGCGGCGCCGGGCGCGGAGGTGGCGAGGGTGGTGGCGGTCAGCAGGGCGAGCAGTGCGGTGGTCCCGGGGATACGGGCGGTGGTCCTGCGCATGGTCCTCCTCCTGGGGGCCGGGCCTCCGGGAGCAGCACGGGATGAGCTGCTCCTGACAGGCGCTGTCCGGAAGTATGAGGAGCAGGACGGTTCCGGTACAGCCTTTCTCGGACGGCGTCGGAGGCGTGGTCCCGGCGTGCGGATGCGCCGGTGCGACGCGGTTCGGGTCAGTGCGCCGTGCTCATGGGCACCGGAGGACGGCGTCGACCCGGGCGGCCGTGGCGAGCAGTTCACGGTCGGCCAGCCGGCGCCCGATCAGTTGGACGCCGACCGGGGCGGAGCCGGTGACCGGGAGTGGGATCGTCACCGAGGGCAGGCCCGCGGTGGCCGCCGGGGAGGTGTTGCGGATCAGGGTGTGGAAGGTGGGCGCGTCCCGGCCGTTGAGCGGGAGGCTGTCCTCGTACCGGCGCAGCGGCCGGGCGCACACCGGGACGGTCGGGCTCAACAGCGCGTCCAGGCCGTGGGCGGTGAACAGTTGGGCGTAGGCCTCCTGGAGGGTGCGGCGGGTGGCGAGCGCACTGCGCAGGCCCGCCTCGCCCGGGTACCCGGGGGAGCCGGGCAGGGCGGTGGCTCCGAGCAGCGCCGCGAGGTCCGGGTCGCCGACCGCGGCGATCAGCTCGGCCGGGCCGACCCCCGCGCCGTGCTCCGTCAGGTAGCGGCCCAGGGCGGTGGCGAACTCGCCGAAGACCAGCGGGAATCCGATCCGGGCGTCGTACTCGACCAGGTGCGCCGTGTCCACCGGCACCCACGTGGTCCGCGCGGCGGTGAGGCGGTCGAGGGCCTGCTCCCAGGCCGTACGGACCGCGGCTTCCAGGTCCTCGGCGAACACCTGCCTCGGCAGGCCGAGGCGCAGCGGGCGGGCCGGGGCGGTGGGGGTGTCGGCCGTGCCGGTGGCTCCGGCGGTTCCGCGCGCTCCGGTGGTTCTGCGGGCTGCGGTGGCTTCGCGGGCTCCGGTGACGAGGGCGTCCAGCGCGGTGAGGCGGTCCAGCGTGCGGGCCATCAGGCCGGGGGTGTCCCGGGTGGTGGACAGCGGGGTGACCCCCGCCGAGGAGTAGCGCCCGGCGCTGGGCCGCAGGCCGTAGACGCCGTTGAGCGCGGCCGGGATGGTGACCGACCCGCCGGTGTCGGTGCCGAGCCCGGCCTCCGCCACGCCCGCCGCCACCGCGACGGCCGTACCGCCGCTGCTGCCGCCCGCGAACAGGGCCGGGTCGGTGGCGTTGCCGACCGCGCCGAAGGTGTGGTTGCACGAGGTGGCGCCCAGGGACAGCTCGTGCATGTTCGTCTTGCCCAGCACGATCGCCCCGGCCGACCGCAGCGCCGCCACCACGGGTGCGTCGGCGGCGGGCACGAAGTCGGCGAGGGCCGGGGTGCCGGCGGTGTTGGGCAGGCCGGCGACATGGGTGTTGTCCTTGACGACCAGGGACCACGGCGTCGGGCCGCCGCCCCGGGCGTCACGGCGGGCGTCGCTGCGGGCGGCCTGCGCGAGCGCCCCCTCGGCGTCGAGCGTGATGAAGGCGTTGAGGTGCGCGACGGCGGTGGCGCGGTCCAGCGCGGCCGCCACCAGGTCGTGGGCGCGGCCCCGGCCCCGGCCCCGTCCCTGGCCGGAGGTGGTGTGCGGCTCGGCCATGGGGGTCGGCTCCTTCGGTGCGGGCGTGCCTCGGTGACGGACGGTCACACCGTAGCCCCCGCTACCGGTGCGTGTGGACCTGGATCACGGCGTGGCGGCCGGTGGTGCGCCACGGTGTGCCGGTGGCGTCGAGCTGGGCGACGGTGGTGGGGGCGAGGCCGACGACCACGTCGGACTTCAAGGTGCGCAGGGCGGCGACGGGCGAGGGGAAGTGCCCGGCCGCGGTGTGGAACGGGGTGGTCGGCGGCCAGTGGCGGTCACCCACCAGGCGGCGGTAGTTGAGGTCGCCCTTGAGGATCGTCAGCGCGGCGCCCGCGAGTTCGGACCGCAGGTCGTCCGGCAGGTCGTGGTACGGGAGCGGTGCGCAGAAGAACGGGTGGGTGCGGATGGTGAGCGCGCCGTCGTTCAACGCCCGCCACAGGCGGCGGCCGACGGCCCCGGCCGCCGGTGACGGCGCGGTGCGCAGGCGCTCGACCGCGGCGAGGGCGTCGGCCGTGGTCGCGTCCGACACGAAGTACGGCCGGGGCTTCACCTGGAGGACGACCTCGGCGACCGGGCCGGTGCGCAGGAGGTGGTCGATCAGGACGAGGTCCGGCAGCAGCTCCCGGCCGGCGTTGTCCGCGATGACGTGGACCCGCCCGCCGCCGGCCCGCTGCAGCTCGGCCCGGAGCAGCGCGCTGTCGTCGGCGAGCAGGTCGGCGTCGGCCGGTCCGCCGCCGGGCCCCGCGGTGAGCTGGAAGCTCAGGTCGGCGCGGTTGCCCCACAGCGCGGACCGCAGCAGCGCGTCCGACCGGCGCGGCTCCGGCAGGGCGTCGAGCCCGTCGAGCGCGGCCAGCTCCTCGTCGACGGCCGGTCCGGCCAGCTCGGCGTCCTTGAACGGGGCGAACGGGTCGACGCCCCTCCAGGCGCCGGGCCCGAAGTACCCGGTGGCGTCGAGCAGGCGGTGGTAGAACCAGCTCTCCGCCCACAGGAACGGGGCCTCGCCCCACGGCCTGCCCCACAGGCCCTCGCCCCACGCCAGCCAGCGGGCGGCGTCCGGCCCGTCCGCGGCCGGCGGTTCCAGGACGCCGCTGGTGCTCTCCGCGAGCAGCCGCTCCACGGCCGCCCGCTGCTCCGGGCCGTACGGGAGGGCGCCGAGGACCCGGCGGACCAGTTCGGGGTGGCGCTCGTGGAAGACGCCCCAGGCGAAGGAGCCGGGGGCGTCGCTGCGGATCACGGGGGCGTTCGGCACGGTGGGGCTCGGCTTTCTCGTCGTCCTTCTCGTCGCCGCCGCCGAGGGGAGGGGGGTTGCGGGGGCCGGGGCGGCGGCTGGAGCCGAGGGTAGACGACCAAGGGTGCCGGAGGGGGCGGCCGTGGCCGGGGAGTCGGGGAGCCGGGGCGGCGGGGCGGCGCGGAGGTGGCGGGAGGAAAAGTGTTATCCGGCATGCCGCGCGGGGCTCTCCTGGGCGTGGGAACGAACGCGCAAGGCCGCAGCAGAGGGTATGCGGCCGGCCTGCGGGGTTCGAAATGGGGCGCTCCGCACGGAGGCGTGAGTCTCCGGTCGCGTGCGTTCCCACGGCGCCCGGCCGGATCGTCCCGTCCGACCGGCGCCGCCCGGCGGTCCGCCCGCAATCCCCCACGGCGGCGGACCGCCGGGCCCTCGTACCACCGGGCCGGTCGGCGGTCAGCTGGTCTGGCGGTCAGCTGGTCCGGCGGTCAGTTGGCTGCCCGTCAGCTCCGTCGGAGCCGCCAGATCTGCTCCTCGCCGGTCTCGGCCGGGGCGAGCGCCTCGGCCGGGCGGCGCGCGTGCTCGGTGAAGCCGAGGCGGGCCGGGACGGCGCCGCTGGCGAGGTTGGCCGGGTCGTGCACGATCTCGACGAAGTCCACGCCGGGGAGCCGGAAGGCCTGGCCGACCAGCGCCCGGGCGGCACGGGTGGCGATCCCGCGGCCGGTGGCGGCCGGGTGCAGCCAGTAGCCGATCTCCCGGCCGTTGTCGGCGGTGTCCGCGCGCCGGAAGAGCCCGCAGGCGCCGACGATCGCGCCGTCCAGCAGGATCGCGTAGGTGAAGTCCTCGCCGCTCTCCCACTTCCCCGGCCGCTCGGCCAGGAACTCGGCGGTCTTGGCCTCGCTGTGCTCCGCGACCCACGGCATCCAGGGCCGCAGGTGCTCCAGCGACTCCTCGATGACCCGGAAGAACTCGAGGAAGTCCGCCTCGCCGCGGAAACGGCGCAGCGTCACCTCGCCCAGGTCGATCTCCTCTTCCGCCTGCTCCGTCTGCTCTGTCGGCTCCATTCACGGATCATGGTCGTGACCCCGCCGCCCGCGCAACGGGATTTCGGCGTCCCCGCAGGAGGTGGAGCAGTGCGTCGACGACGGCCGCGACACCGGCGATGAGCAGCGGGGACAGGCCGGCGACGCCCACCATGGCGACGCCGAAGCGGGGGTTCTCGGCGGCCTCGGCGAACTCCGGGTCCACCAGACCGTCCGGCTCCTCGGTGACGCCGGTGGCCGGCGCGGGAGTGTCAGTGGCACCGGGCATGATCGGGGGTGGCTGCACACTGACGGCGTGGGCGTGAGGGGGGTGGTGGCCGTGGGGCCGAGGCGGGTTCTGGTGCTGGACGCGGCGCCCGGGGAGTTGCTCGACCGGGAGCTGGAGCGGCTTTGCGGGCACGGTCTGGCCGTCACGCTGAACCTGCGGCGGGTGGCGGATCCGGCGGGGGTGACGGCCCGGTGGGCGGGGCGGGTGGAGTTCACCGACGTCGACCTGTTCGACGAGGCGGCGCTGACCGCCGAGTTGGTGCGGGGCGGGCTGGGCTTCCACGCGCTCAAGTCCCGTGCGGGGGTCCCGCTGCGCGCCGCGCTCCTGGCGGCGGCGACGGACCCCGCGTTGGCCCACCGGCTACGGGTGATCGGACGGGCGGGCGCCGGCACCGACCACGTCGACCTGACGGCCGCCGCCCGGCACGGCGTTGCCGTCACCCACACGCCCGGCTCCAACGCGAACGCCGTCGCCGAGTTCGCGCTGGCCCAGCTGCTCGCCCTGACCAGGCACCTGGTGCCGTACAACGAGGCCGCGCAGCAGGGCCGTTGGAGCACACCGGGCGCGCCGGCGGTCGGGCTGTCGGAGCTGACCCTGGGCATCCTCGGGCTGGGCCGGATCGGACGGGCGCTGGCGGAGCGGGCCACGGCGCTGGGCATGAGCGTCCAGGCCCTCACCCGCCGGCCGGCCCTCACCCGGCACCCGGCCCGCGCCGCCGTACGCCCGGTCGCCGACCTGGACGCCCTGCTCGCCACCAGCGACGTGGTGTCCCTGCACGTCCCGCTCACCCCGGACACCCGGGGGCTGATCGGCCGGGCCGAACTGGCCCGGATGCGGCCCGGTTCGATCCTGCTGAACACCGCCCGCGGCGGCATCGTCGACGAGCAGGCCCTCGCTGAGGCCCTCCGCGACCCGGCCCACCCACTGACGGCGGCCGCCGTGGACACCTTCGCCCACGAGCACGCCGCCTTCGTCTCGCCGCTCTCCGGGCTGCCCAACGTCCTGCTCACCCCGCACGTCGCCGGGATGACCAGGGGTGCCATGGCCGAGGCGGCCCTCCGCTGCGCCGACCACGTCGCCGCGCTGCTCGCGGGTCGGCCGGAGGGGGTGCCGGTGGTGCGCTGACCCAGGGTCAGGGCCAGGGGCGTCGGCGGTCACGCCTGACGCCCGAGGATGTCAGTGCAGGGGGCTGAACGGAAGGAGGCTGCCCGCAGGCACCGCGCGGCGCTCTTGTGGACCCCGTCAAGGAGTCGGCGGCAGAAGACGGATGTTCCCGATGAAGACGATGTCCCCGCGACAACCCGGGTCATCCTTCGTCACGGTGGCCATGTCGGAGTTCCTTCCATCGCCCCTGTAAACTGGCACAACGTCCGGGCCATTCCAACGACTTCCCCCTGTGTCCATCGTCCCGCCACGGTGCCGGGCCCGCATGCCGAGCAGTGATCGGCCGGACACGATCTGGGTCGAAGCCGCGCCCACCCCGTGCGGAGTTGATGCGGCAGACGCGACTCCGCCTACGTGACGTGCCAGGTGGGTTCCAGGGGTACGACGTGGCCGGTCAGGGTGGCGACGTCGGCGGGGACGTTCGCGCGGGCGCGCAGGGTGGGGAAGGTGTGGGTGGTGTAGTCCGCGTGGGCCTCGGGGGAGGTCCAGAGGGTGGTGACCAGGTAGCGGTCGGCGGCGAGGCGGGTGACGGTGCCGGCGAGGAGGCCGCCGGCCGCGGCCATGCCGGGGGCCCAGACGTCGCGTTGGACGGTGAGGAAGTGGTCGGCGCGGGCCGGGAGGAGGTGGCAGTCGGCGGCGCGCAGCAGGGTGGCGTGCCGGAGGGCCTCCGGGAGGGAGGGGGCCGCGCCGGGGAAGGCCTGGACGACCGGGCCGGTGGCGACCCGGATCGAGTCCCAACTGCCCTGCTGGGCGGCCTCGGTGGCGACCTCGTCGTGGCGCTCGCGCATGAAGCGGTCGTAGGCGGCCCGGTCCGTCCAGAGGGCGTACAGCAGGGCCCGGTCGCCGGTGCGGTCCCAGCCGCCCAGTTGCCCGAGCAGCCCCGGCTGGTCCGCGATCGCCGACCAGCAGCGCTGTCCGGCGGCGAAGGCCGCGCGGGCGCCGGGCCGGACCCGGCAGTCGATCCACTTGCCCCACATGGGGGCCATCATGCTGCGCCGGGCGGGCCGAGCGGCAATCGGCCGGAGGTCGCGGGCGGGCTCGGGCCACGGGCGTAGGGCCGCCCGGTGGCTCCCGTTCAGCTGGTCCGCCGCGCTGCTGCTGCCCCTGCTGCGCAGCTGACCCGCTTTGGCTCCGAGGCGCCTGACCAGGCATGATCGGGGGCATGGTCGAACGAGTCATTGCAGCGTGTGACGGAGCAGCCAAGGGGAACCCCGGCCCGGCGGCCTGGGCCTACGTGGTCGCGGATGCCACCGGGGCGCCCCAGCGCTGGGAGGCGGGGCCGCTCGGGCACAGCACCAACAACATCGGCGAGCTGACGGCGCTTCAACAGCTGCTGTCCGCCACCGACCCGGCCGTCCCGCTGGAGGTCCGGCTCGACAGCACGTACACCCGGGACTCGGTCACCAAGTGGCTCAAGGGCTGGAAGCGCAACGGCTGGAAGACGGCCGCGGGCAAGCCGGTGGCCAACCGTGAGCTGATCCAGCGGATCGACGAGCTGCTGGAGGGCCGGGACGTCACCTTCGTCTACGTTCCCGCCCACCAGGTAGACGGCGACCCGCTGAACGCCATCGCCGACAAGGCCGCCAGCGATGCCGCCCGCACCCAGCAGGCCGCCGCCGGGACGGCCGCCGACCTGCCGGTGCCCGACCCGGCCGCGGCGGTCAAGACGCCCAGGGCCACGAAGCCGCGCACCGCCTCCGCCAGCACCGGAACCGGCACCGGAACCGGAACCGGATCCGGCGCCGCCAAGCGCAGTGGCGGCGGCTCGCGCACCCTGAACGCCCGCTTCCCCGGCACCTGCCCGTGCAGCCGCCCGTACGCCAAGGGCGACAAGATCACCAAGGTCGGCAGCAGCTGGGGCCACCCGGAGTGCGCCGCCGCTCACGCCTGAGCACCGCCGGGCCGCCGTCTGAGTACGGGTACTCAGGCGGTGGCTCGGCCCGGCCGGGCACGATGGTGATCATGACGAAGCGTGTTCGGACGGACGGCCGGGGCGGCCGCAAGGCGGTGCGGGTGGCGCTGCTCACGACGGTCGCCGGAGCGGCGGTGCTCGGCACGGTCGGCTACCGCGGCGCCGTGACGGTCGCGGCGAAGGTCCCGCGGGTCTGGTCGGGGGAGCCGTACCCGGTGGCCGACCCGGCCGCCGTCGCCGCGCACCTGGACGCCCGGACCCAGGCCGTCTACGACGCCCTCGCCCTGCCGCCCGGCGTGGCACTGACCCCGGCGCCGGTCGGCGACGACGGAATCACCGCCCGGGTCCAGGGCGTCTGCCATGCCCGCGGCCTGGAGCACCTCCTGGAGAGCATGAACGACGGGGGCGCCGACCAGCCCCGCACGGCCGTGCTCGGCGCCCACTTCACCCTCGCCGGAGTGAGCCCGACCCAGTGGACGGAGGCCCTGGGGCGCGCCCGGACGACCCTGACCGCCCAGGGCTGGACGGTCGTCTCGGTGGACGAGTCCGCGCCCGTCCCCAGCCTGAGCCTGGCACCGCCCTCGGACGGCCCGGGATCCCTCGCCGAGGGCGCCTCGCTCCGCTACGACCCGGTGGCCCGCACCCTCACCGTCGGCGCGGGCGCCGAGTGCTCCCGCTTCACCGACGGCACCGCGGTGGACCAGGCCGGGGAGCCGACCACGCTGCCGGCCCCCACCGCCCCGAAGCAACTGCGCGCCCGCTGAGTACCCGACCCACCGCGCTCCGTACAGCCGGGTGAACAGACCGGCCGAGCAGACCGGTGAACCAGCACCGGAGGAGCGAGGAGGTGGGCCCGGTGATCGTCTCCGAGACCGCGGAGTTCCACATCGGCGACCGGGTGTGGGTGTACCGCGAATCCTCCTACGGCACGGTGGAGAGCGCCGTCGTGGTGGACGCCCCCGCGGACCGCAGTCTGCGGCTGGAGTTCGCCGACGGCCACCGCAACCACCTGCGCCACGGCCGGGTCGAGCTGCACGGCCTGCACCGTACGGGTGTTGACGGAGCGTTAAGATCCTGCCCCGGGAAGCGTCCGGCCGCCCAGGCCGACCCGGCCGCTGCCATCATGGGCACGACTCCGGCGGCGGGCGCCGGCGTTCGACCATGAGGAGCGGGCGTGACGGAAGCCGGTACGGCGATCGACCAGCCGCGGCAGCACCCGGTGACGGTGGCGGACGAACAGGTCGGGCTGAACGGCGCGATCGCGGCCGCGCTGACCCGGGCCGTGGGCTCGATGCCCGCCCTGTACGTGACCCTGGTGCTGGTCGCCGGCTGGATGGCGCTGGCGACCTGGGGGCCGCTGCACTCGATCGACCCCTACCCCTTCGGCTTCCTGCTGTTCCTGGACAACGTCGTCCAACTGGCGCTCTGCCTGGCGATCCTGGTCGGCCAGCGGGTGCTGGGCCAGGCCGCCGACCGCAGGGCGGTGCAGACCTACGAGAACGCCGAGGCGATCTTCGCCAGGGTCGCCGACCTCCAGGCGCACCTGGACCGGCACGACCGGGCGCTCGGGCGCGGGGTGAGCCTGCTGGAGACCAGCGGGCACCCGTGGATCCAGCGGCACCGGGTGCAGCCGCCGCCGCAGGCCCTGGACCAGGTCGCCGGGGTCAACGGGCGGATCGCCGCCTGGCTGACCGGGCGGCTGGGCAGCATGTGGGCCTTCTACCTCGCCGCCGTGACCCAGGTGCTCTGGATCGGCCTGTCCCAGCTCGGGGTGCAGACCTTCGACCCGTACCCGTTCGCCTTCATGAGCTTCCTGTCCACGCTGGCCCAGCTGGTCTTCATGATCGTGATCATGGTCGGCCAGGACGTACTGGGCAAGGCCGGCGACCGCCGTGCCGAGCAGACCCTGCTGGACGCCGAGGCCGTGCTGCACGAGTGCGGCCGGATGAAGGCCCGGCTGGAGGCGCAGGGGAGGGTGATCGAGAGCCTGGCCGACTACACCGACGCCCAGGTCACCCGGCAACTGGCCCGGGCCATCCACCGCAGCCGGGTGGCGGCCGCGGTCGAGGACGGCGAGGAGGCGGGCAGCCGCCCGGCCCTGCTGCCCTGGGAGGAACTGCCCGAGGAACTGCGGACGGCCAACCGGCGCCAGGCCCGCCAGCTCGGCGAGCGCCTCGCCGCGGTCGGCTGCCTGATGGTGCCCACCTCCGAGCAGGTCGCCCCGGACGCCGTCGGCGGCTTCGAGGACTTCACCGAGGAGGAGGCCGAGGTGCTGGCCCGGCTGGAGCACGAGCACGAGCACGAGCACGAGCACCGCTACGGCACCGGCGCCGAACCGGAGGCGCTGCTCCCCGGCCAGCGGGACGGCCGGGCGGTGTTCCTGCCCTGGGAGGAGCTGTCGGACCGGGCCCGGGCCCGTACGGTGGAGTCGGTGCGGCTGATCCCCGCCGTGCTCGCCGAGGTCGGCTTCCAGGTGATCCGGATCGGCCGGGTCGCCGACGGCGCGGGGGAGTTGGACTTCACCCCCGAGGAGTGGACGACGCTGGGCCGGGCCCTGATGGCCTCCGGCGTGCTGGTCGCCCTCGCCGAGGGCGTCGCGGACCCGGAGGAGGTGATAGCGATCGTCAAGCTGCTGCGCGAGGCGAGCAGCACCCATCCGCGGCGCTTCGTCCGCGAGTTGGCGGCGGCCTCGACCTTCGACACCGGGCTGCGCCCCGACACCCGCTACGCCGGGTACCGCGGGCCCGCGCTGGAGACGATCCGGGCCGCCACCCGGATCGTGGCCGAGCGGGCCCCGGATGAACTCGCCGGGTACCGGGAACTCCTGCTGGAGATCGCGACCGTGGTCGCGGACGCCAACGAGGAGGGCGGCATCCTCGGTCTGGGCGCCCGCACCCGGGTGCCGAACGAGGTGGCGGCCATGGAGGCCGTCCGGGCCGCGAGCCTGGGCGAGCCCGAGGCCGCGCCGGTGCGGGCCAGGACGGGCCCGCGTAAGCGCGGTTGAACGGGCACGACCGGCCGACCGCGGGAGCGGCCGGCCGGTCGGTGCGTCAGGGGCGCATGCGGGGGCGCGTCAGAGGCGGTAGCGGCACCCCTCAGGAGCGGGTCACTTCTCCTCGGCCATCGCCTTGATGTCCTCGAAGCCCAGCCCCATCTTGTTGAACGCCTTGGCCTGGGCCTCCGACATGCCGAGCGCGGCCAGCGACTTGAGCTGGGCGTCGGTCAGCGGCGCGGCCTCGGTGTTGAACGGCGGGACGCCGGTGGCGTCGTCCCCGGCGGTCGGGTCCTGGCCGCCGGTGGCCAGCGCGAGGAAGGACTTCATCAGGTCCTCGCTGGTCATCGGGGTGGCGTCGGCCGGGGCCTCGACCTTCGGCGCGTCCTGGTTGAAGGCGAGCTTCACCGGGAAGCTGACGCCCGGGTCGACCTTCTTCTCCAGCTGCGACAGATCGAAGGTGGCCGAGTTGAGCGCGCCGTCCTTGAGGTACAGGTCGACGCCGACCTTGCGGTCCGGGACGTCGGTCGGGGCCTCGGTCGGGAACTTCTTGAACTGCTGCGGGAACTTGGCGGAGAGCGGCTTGACGGCCTTGTACAGCTCGTCCACGGCCTGGCGGGCCGGTGCGCTCATCCAGATGTGCTCGGTGCCGTCCTTCGTGCCCTTGTCCTCGAAGGTGACCGTCCGGTTGAACACGTCCTTGAGCGAGTTGACGAGCTCCTTGCCAGCGGCCGGGTCGACCGAGGGCACGGCCTCCGGCTTGCCGCCCTTGGCGCCGTCCTGCTTCTTGGCCTCGTCCGCGAGCTGCTGGAGGTCGAGCGAGACCCACTTGCCGTCCAGCAGGCTCTTGGCGGGGGCCAGGTCGGGGGAGAGGTCCTTGGCGATGGTGTCGGCCTCGGCCGGGTCCTGGCCGGTGAGCTTGAGCACGCTCTTGAGGTCGAGGTGCAGGAAGCCCTTGGCGTCGACCTGGCGGTACTCGAAGAGCGGGGTGCCCTTCTTGTCCGCGACGAGGTAGGAGATCCGCACCGACTTGTCGAGCGTGATGTCCTGCTGGTTCTTCCGGTCGCCCGCCCCCGCGTTCTTGAAGGCGTCGAGGTCCTTGAGCGGCTTGTCGGCCGAGACCGCGACGGAGACCGAGAGGCCGGACAGGCTCTTCGCGCTCTGCTCGTCGATCGCCTCGCCGCCGCTGGCCTTGGTGAAGGCGACGATCTGCTCCGGGGTGGCGTCCACGGAGAGGGTGAAGTCGGCGGACTTGCCGTCACCGACCTTGCCGAAGGCCTTCGACACCTTCTGGCCGGCCGAGAGCTGCTCGGCGGTGCCGCAGGCGGTGAGGCCGGCGGCGAGGACGGAGGCGGTGACGGCGACGGGCAGCGCACCGCGGGCGGCCGTGCGGATGGCGGTGTTGATGGTGGAACTCCTGGTCTGACGGGGCCTGAGTGAAACGGGTCAGGCCATTCCCTCCCCTGCGGTGAGGAGCGCCGCAGCGTACACAGGTGATCACATTATCAGCAAGAAAGCACCTGATTATTGACCTCAGCTTTAACTGAACAGGCCGATATGCGTACCTTTTGGCCGGGTTTCAGCCCTTTGACGAGCCGGAGTTGGCACCCCGGACGAATTGGCGCTGGAAGCAGAAGAACAGCACCGCCACCGGCACGGTGGAGACCAGCGCCGCCGCCAGCTTGAGCGGGTACTGCGTCCCGGAGCCGAGGCCGCCGGAGACGAAGTGCGCCAGACCCGTCGTCAGGGTGTCGTGCTCACTGGACTGGGTGGAGACCAGGAAGTGGGTGAACTCGTTCCAGGAGCCCTGGAAGGACAGCACGGTGAGGGTGATCAGCGAGGGCCGGGACATCGGCAGCACCACCGACCAGAAGATCCGGAACGTCCCGGCGCCGTCGATCCGCGCCGCCTCCTCGATCTCGCGCGGCACCGAGACGAAGAACTGCCGCATGATGAAGATCCCGGCGGCGTCGACCAGCAGCGGCAGCACCATCCCACCGTAGGTGTCGAACATCCCGAAGCTCTTGAGCACCAGGAACTTCGGGATCAGCAGCACCACACCCGGCACCGCCATCACCGCCAGCACGAAGCCGTACAGCAGCCGGCGGCCGGGAAAGGCGATCCGGGCCAGGGCGTAGCCCGCCATGGAGTCGAACAGCACCCGCCCGGCCGTGACCAGGACGGTCACCAGCACGCTGTTGCCCAGCCAGCCGAGGAACGGCACGTTCTCCACGCCGTGCGCGAGCCCGAACAGCCGGCGGTAGGAGTCGAGGGTGCCGCCGTCCGGGAGCAGCGTCATCGGGTGGGCGGCCGCGTCCGGGTCGGTCTTGAAGCTGTTCGCCAACTGGAGCAGGAACGGCAGCAGGTAGAGCAGCGCGAAGCCGAGCAGCGCGGCGTACCCGAGCAGGCGCAGCGGCCGGGGGAAGCGGGCGAGCACGGGCCGTTCCGTGCCCGTCCCGTGGTCAGCGCGCCGCACGGCGGACTCCCTTCGAGCGGGGCCCCGGGGCGCCGTCCCGCTCCCGCAGGGCCCACCGCTGCGCGGCGGTGAGCAGCAGGACCAGGCCGAGCAGGACGAACGCGATGGCGGCGCCCTGCCCGTAGTCGGCGTTGTCGAAGCCGGAGGAGTAGGAGAGGTAGGCGGGGGTGAGGGTGGTGTTGCCGGGCGCGCCCTTGCCCATCACGTACACCTGGTCGAAGACCTGCCAGGTGGAGATCAGCCCCAGGGTCAGCACCAGGAACAGCACCGGCCGCAGGGCGGGCAGGGTGACGTGGCGCAGCACCTGGCGCCGGCCGGCGCCGTCCAGGGCGGCGGCCTCCTCCAGTTCGCGCGGGACGTCCTGGAGGGCCGCCAGGAAGATCAGCATGAAGGTGCCCGAGGTGGTCCAGACGGCCATCAGGATCAGGGTGCACATCGCGACCGAGGGCCCGGCGAACCACTCCGACCAGGCCAGCCCGAGCGGGCCGCCGGCCGTCGGCACGGGCTGGTCCACGCCGAACCACCCGAGCACCAGCCAGACCAGCCCGCGCGGATCGGCGAACCAGTTGGGGCCCTGGACGCCGACCCAGCCCAGCATCCGGTTGACGGCGCCGCTGCCCTGGAAGAGGAACAGGAAGACCGTCGAGACGGCGATCGAGCTGGTGACGGACGGGAAGTAGAACACCGTGCGCAGGGCGCCGCGGCCGCGCAGCAGCCGCTGGTTGACGGCGAGCGCCAGGGCCAGCGCGAGCACGGTCTGCACCGGCACCGTCAGCACCACGTAGTAGAGGGTGTTGCGCAGCGAGGTGGCGAACAGGGTGCGGTCCAGGCCGTCCACGGTGAACAGCCGGCGGTAGTTGTCCAGGCCGACGAAGTCCGCGCTGCCGTCGAAGGGGTTGGACTGGCCGTCCCAGTGCAGCAGGCTCACCCACAGTGCCATCGCGATCGGCAGCACCATGAAGAGGCCGAGGACCAGGACCATGGGGGTGGTGAACAGCCAGCCCCAGGCCCCCTCGCGCAGACCGCCCAGACCGCGCAGACCGCGCCGAACGCGAGGGCGCGGGTCAGCGGGCATTCTTGACGACCTGCTCGCCGTTGCGCTGGAGGGCGGCCAGCACGGCCGCCGGGTCGGCCGTCCGCAGCGACTGGAGGTCGGTGTTGAACTGGGTCAGCACCTGGTTGAACCCGGGCACGGTGACCGGGGGTTGGGCGTGGGCGACGCCGTCCACCCAGGCCTTGGACTCCGGGTACTTCTCGGCGTAGGTGGCGAGCGCGCTGGTGCGGGAGGGCATCACGCCGAAGGCCTTGGCGAACTCCAGCTGCTGGTCGGCGGAGGTGAGCTGCTTGACCAGGTCGACGCCGGCCGCCTGGTGGCGGCTCTTGGCGGCGATGCCCCAGCAGTTGCTGAACGCCAGGGTGCCGGGGCCGGCCGGCCCGGCGGGCAGCGGGAGCACCTGGTACGGGACGTTCGGGTAGTCCTTGGCCATCGCGCCCTTGAGCCAGTTGCCCTCGATGGTCATCGCGGCCCTGCCCTTGCCGAGCGCCTCGCCGCCCCAGCCGGCGTCCACGTCGGCGACGTACTTGGCGGAGCCGGCCTTCAACAGGCCCTGGACGTACTCCAGCGCCTGCCGGTTGCCGGGGGCGTCGGCGGTCATCGCGGTCTGCTCGGGGTTGGTGATCCAGCTGCCGGCCTGCTTGAACAGGGCGCCGAGCCGCTGGTAGTCGGGGGCGGTGACCAGGCCGGTCACGCCGTCCTTGGTGAGCTTGGCGGCGTCGTCGGCGAGTTGCTGCCAGGTGGTGGGGTAGTCGGCCTCGGTGAGGCCGGCCTGCTGCCACATCGTGGTGTTGACGGCCAGGGCCAGGGTGGAGCTGTCCTTGGGCAGGCAGGTGAGCCTGCCGTCGTGGCTGAACGCCTTGCGCAGCTGCTCGGAGAAGTCCGAGGCGTCGGGTATCTGCTCGCCGTAGGCGTACAACGAGCCGCCCTTGGCGTAGTTGGCGAACTGGTCGGAGTTCACGTAGAAGAGGTCCGGCGGGTTGCCGCCGGCGAAGGCCTGGCCGAGCTGCTGGTTGATGTTGCTGGCGATCTGCACGGTGACGGTGTTGCCGGTCCGCTGCGCCCAGGCGGCGGTGGCGGCCTTGACCGCCGCGGTCTCGGCCTCGCCGGAGCTGGCGATCAGGACGGTCAGGCTCTGACCGGCGCCGGAGGACTGCTTGGCCGACGTGTCGCCGAATCCGCCCGAGGAGGAGCAGCCGGTGACGGCGCCGAGGGCGACGGCCGTGCAGACGGCGGCCGTGGCGAGGGTGCGGGAGGTGGCCATGCGGATCTCCTTGCGGGGGTGGGTGGTGAACGGCCTTCGGGGGACGGGTGCTTCGGGTGGGCCTCGGCGGCGGGGATCCGGGGGAGTGGACGGGACGGGGGCGGCGCGGGCGCTACGCGCTCTCGCGGAGCACCAGCTCCGGTTCCAGCAGCACGTGTTCGACGGGCCGCCCGCGGTCGCCCAGGCGCTCCAGCAGCAGCTGCATGCAGACCCGGCCGACCGCGTCGAGCGGCTGGGCGAGGCTGGAGAGCGAGGGGAAGAGCAGCGGGGCGATCGGGGAGTCGTCGAAGCCGATCACGGCGGCCTCCGGGCCGGGGGTGCGGCCGGCCCGGCGCAGGGCCTGGTACCAGCCCAGCGCGAGGGTGTCGCTGGCGGCGACGACGGCGGTCGCGCCGCCGGCCAGCAGCTTCTCGGCGGCCTCGGTGGCGCGCTCCGGGTCGTCCGGGCTCTCCATCCGGCGGCCCCGGGTGGGAAGGCCCAGTTCGCGCATCGCGTCCTGCCAGCCGCGGGCCCGGTCGTCGCCGACCCCGGAGCCCTTGGGCCAGCCGAGGAAGCCGATCCGGCGGTGGCCGAGCCCGGCCAGGTGGCGGACGGCCGCCGAGGTGCCGGCGGCGCCGTCCACGTCGACCCAGTCCCCGACGTCCTTGCCGGACCAGGTGCGGCCGAAGGCGACGAAGGGGACGCCGCGCTCGTGCAGCCAGGCCTGGCGCCGGTCGCCGCGGTCGGTGCCGCTGAGCACGAAGCCGTCGGCGCCGTGTTCGTCCAGCAGCTGCTGGTAGCGGGTGAGTCCGTCGTCCCCGGGGGCGACGGCGAACAGCACGACCCGGTAGCCGGCCCGGTCGGCGGCCTCGGAGAGCGAGTGCAGGAACTGGTCGAGGACGGGGGTCGGGACACCGGTGCTGCTGGAGCGGATGCCGTAGCCGATCAGCCGGCTGGCCCTGGTCTTGAGCGCCTGGGCGGCCCGGTGCGGGCGGTAGCCGAGTTCGTCGATGGCGCGCCGGACCCGCTCCAGCGTCTGCGGCCGCAGCAGCTCGGGCGAGTTGATCGCGTTGGACACCGTCTGACGGCCCACGCCGGCCCGGGCGGCGACCATTTCGAGGGTCACCGCGGACCCGTGGCCGATCCTGGGCGATGAGTGTGCATGCATGACGGTGATCCTAGGTTCTGTCGCCGCAAGGCTTGGCTTGGAGCGTTCCAAGCGGGGGTTCCATCAACCCCACCAGGGGAGTTAATGTCTTGGAACGCTCCAATGACAGAAAGGTTGCGCCCGGGTGGAAGCAACTGTCAAGCCCCGCACCGAGAACGAGGAGACCATGCCCGCTCCCGACCGCCAGCCCTTCCTGCACGACGCCCGGCTCTCCGTGGCCGCCCCCAGCTTCTGCGCCAGCCGCCCCGACGGCCGGATCGGCGAGGGCGCCGACGGCTTCTACCACGGCGACCGCCGCATCCTCTCCCGCCTGGAGATCGGCGCCCCCGGCGTCCCCGAAGCCCCCGTCGCCACCGCCGAACTCCCGGACGGGCACACCGTCTTCGTCACCGTGCTGCGCGGCCTCGGCGAGCGGACCGCCGACCCCGCCACCACCCTGGAACGCCGCCGCGAGCTCCACCCCGGCCGCCTGGTCGAGCACTGCACCCTCCACAACGCCGGCGCCCGCCCCGCCCGACTGCGCCTGGAGATCCGCGCCGAGAGCGACTTCGCCGCCATGGACACCGTCAAGGCCGGCCGCACCGGCACCCCGGTCGAACCCCGCGCCGACGGTGACGACGGCCTGCGCTGGCAGGACGGCCCGCTCACCGCCGCCCTCACCCTCACCCCCGCACCCCACCACCTCGACCCCGCCACCGGCACCCTCGGCTACGACCTCGAACTCGCCTCGGGCCAGAGCTGGCACGCCGTCCTGGAGTGCACCGCCGAACACCGCGACGGCGACCTCTTCCCCGCCGCCCGCACCACCCCCTGGAGCACCCCCGAGGTCACCGGCCGCGACCACCACCTCGCCCACTGGCTCACCCGCTCCCACCACGACCTGCGCGGCCTGCTGCTCGCCGACCCGCTGCGCCCCGCCGACACCTTCCTCGGCGCCGGCGCGCCCTGGTTCCTCACCCTGTTCGGCCGGGACTCGCTCTGGGCGGCCCGGATGCTGCTCCCGCTCGGCACCGACCTCGCCGCCGGCACCCTGCGCACCCTGGCCCGCCGTCAGGGCCGCACCGTCGACCCGGCCACCGAGGAGCAGCCCGGCAAGATCCTGCACGAGGTCCGCCGCGCCGAACAGCACCTCGACACCGGCTCCCGCCTGCCGCCCCACTACTACGGCACCGCCGACGCCACCCCGCTCTGGCTCCTGCTGCTGCACGACGCCTGGCGCTGGGGCCTGCCCGCCGAGCAGGTCGAGGAGCTGCTCCCGCACGCCGAGGCCGCCCTCGACTGGCTGGAGCGCTACGCCGACGCGGACGGCGACGGCTTCCTGGAGTACGTGGACAGCACCGGCCGCGGCCTCTCCAACCAGGGCTGGAAGGACTCCTCGGACGGCATCCGGTTCCGCGACGGCCGGATCGCCGCCGCCCCGATCGCCCTCAGCGAGGTCCAGGCCTACGCCCACGAGGCCGCCGTCAAGTCCGCCGACCTGCTGGAGGCCTTCGGCCGCCCCGGCGCCGACCGGTGGCGGCAGTGGGCGCAGCGGCTGCGCGAGCGCTTCCGCGACCGGTTCTGGACCGAGGACGAGCACGGCCGCCACCCGGTGGTCGCCCTCGACCGGGACAAGCGGCCGGTCGACTCGGTCACCTCCAACCTCGGCCACCTGCTCGGCACCGGCCTGCTCTCGGCCGAGGAGAGCGCGCTGGTCGCGCGGCGCCTCACCGCCCCCGGCCTGGACAGCGGCTTCGGCCTGCGCACCCTGGACTCCGCCACCGCCGGTTTCAACCCGCTGGGCTACCACACCGGTTCGGTCTGGCCGCACGACACCGCCGTCGCCGTGCACGGACTGGCCCGGGCCGGCCGGCACGAGGACGCCGCGCCGCTGGCCGCCGGGCTGCTGCGCGCCGCCGCGGCCTTCGACCACCGGCTGCCCGAGCTGTACGGCGGCCACCCGCGCGAGCGCTACCACCGCCCCGTCCCGTACCCCGCCTCCTGCCGCCCGCAGGCCTGGGCCGCGGCCTCCGCCGTCCTGGTGCTCCAGGCGCTGCTCGGGCTCGCCGCGGACGCTCCCGGGCGCCGGCTGTGGGTGCGCGGGAGCGTACCGGCCGGGTACGAGTCGCTGCGGATCGACGGGCTGACGGTGGCCGGGCTGCCGATCGAGGTGGCCACCGACCACACCGGCGCCGTCCGGCTGCGCGCCCCGGAGGGGTTCACCGTCATCACGGTCTGAGGGTCTCGTGAAGGTCCTGCGTCGCCCGGCGGACCGGGCGTCGGCCGGCCGACAGCCGTCCGCCCTCGGTGAACTCCCGTCACCCGGGCCACCGTCGGGTGCTCCGTGTGCCGACTCGACCTCGCCGGGAAGCGGCCCGGCGGGGCCCCGGCCGCCCCCGGGGGCGCTGGTGTTCGAGGTGTCATCACCACCTGCTAACCTCAGCCGATTTCCCGCCGCACCGAGCCGGCGGACACGACGGGGTAAGAGGTACAGAAGACATGGCATTCCTCCGGGCCAAGCAGAAGGCCCAGGTCATCGAGAAGCTGTCGCAGGTGGCGCCGCCCGGCGAGACCTTCATCGCCTGTGTGCACGCGGAGAGCGGGCCCAGCCCGTGGCTCGCGGCCGCGCTCGGTGAGATTCCGCTCGTCGGCCTGATCATCGTGCTGACCCGCAGGTACTACTTCCTGACGCTCACCAACAGCCACGTGGTGATCAACTCGGCCAACCGCTGGAACAACCGGCCCGGCGACGTGGTCGCGGCCTTCCCGCGGCAGGCCTTCCCGGTCAGCCGGGTCAAGCGGGCGAGCATCTGGAGCTCGATGTACGTCCAGATGCCGGGCAACGCCAACCCGGTGCGGCTGAACATCCACCGCATCTGGCGGGCCGAGATGGACCAGCTGAGTGCCGCCTTCCCGCCCGGGGCGATCGACCCGAGCTCGCAGCCCTTCGACACCCCGCAGAACCAGGGCTTCCCGCCGCCGGCGTACCCGATGGGCGTCCAGGCCGGGCCCGGCCAGCAGATGATCCCGCCGCAGCCGCCGCACCAGCAGCCGCAGCAGGGCTTCGGCGCGCCGCAGGCGCAGCCGTACCCTCCGCAGCAGCCGCAGCCGTACCCGGGGGCGCAGCCGGGCCAGCCGTACCCGGCGCCGCAGGCCTACCCGCCGGCCCAGCCGTACCCGGCGCAGCCGGGGGCCCCGGTGCCCCCGCAGGGCCAGCCGTACCCGCCGCAGGTCCCGAACGTGCCGTACCCGGGGCAGCAGGGCTACCCGGGCCAGCGCTGACCGCGCGCCCGCGCCGACCGCGGCCCCGGTTCCCCGTGCGGGAGCCGGGGCCGCGGCCTTCGGTTTGGACCCGGGCCCGGGCGCCGGGGAGCCGGCCACCGGGGGTGAGGCGGCGGTCGCCGGGCGCGGCGGGTCCGCGGCCGGGGCCGGCTCGGCGCGCCCGCCCGGGCGGACTCTGCGAGGCTGAGAGGGACAGCAGCCTCGATCGAGGAGGCCCGCACCGATGTCAGCGCAGAGCCCGGAGCCGTCCGGGCGCAAGGCCCACCTCGCCGCGATCCGGGCCGCGGAGGTCCGGCACGCGCGGACCAGGCGGTGGCTGGTGCGCGGTCTGGTCGTCCTGGTGGTGCTCGCGGTGGTCGGCGCGATCGCGGTCGTGATCGCCGAGAACCAGGGCAGCTCAGCGCCGTCGGGCGTCCCGGCGCAGCCCCGGACCACCGCCGAGGGCCGGACCACCCCGCCGCCCTGGGACGCGCCGGCCGACGCCGCGGCGGCCGTCAAGGCGGCCGGCCTGCCGATGCTCGGCGCGGAGGGCACCGCCCTGCACATCCACACCCACCTCGACGTCTACGCCGACGGGCAGCCCGTGACCGTCCCCGCGCTGGTCGGCATCGACGAGAGCGCCCAGCGGATCAGCCCGCTGCACACCCACGACACCAGCGGGGTCGTCCACATCGAGTCGCCGGTGGCGGCCGACTTCACCCTGGGCCAGTTCCTGACCGAGTGGCAGGTCTCCGCCTCCGCGGACCACTTGGGCGGGCTGCGCACCGACGCCACCCACACGCTCACCGCGTACGTGGACGGCAAGGCGGTGGGCGGCGACCCGGCGGCGATCGTGCTGCACGCCCACGACGAGATCGCCCTGGTGTACGGCACGGCCGCCGAGAACGCCGCCGTCAAGGTGCCGAGCGGCTACGACTGGCCGAGCGGACTCTGAGCCGGCAGGGGCCTTCCGCCCGGCGGTGAACCGCCGTCGAGTGGGGGCAGCCGTCGGGTGATCCGGTCGAACAGTTCCCTGAGCGGCTCGCCCAGTTCGCGGCCGAACTCGGTGAGCCCGTAGGTGACCTGGGGCGGTGTGGTCGGTGCGACCTCCCGCCGGACCAGGCCGTCCTGGACCAGGGCGCGCAGGGTCTGGGTGAGCATCTTCTCGCTGATGCCCTGGATGCTCTCGCGCAGCTCGTAGAAGCGCAGGTCGTTGCTCCGCAGGGAGATCAGCACCCAGATCCCCCAGCGGCTGGTCACGTGGTCGACGACGTCGCGCGCGGGGCAGTCGGTGTGAAACACGTCATACCGGCACCCCGGTGCGGCCGCTCTGTACTGCGGGCCTTCCCTCATGTGTGGAGCTTACTTCAAGGTATGTCCTTACCAAAGGTAAGTCGATGCTCCTAGGTTGAGGGCCTCGGAGGACCTCCGAGAAGGACGAGCACGACGAGTGGTGGGAGCTGAACATGATCGTGGTGACCGGGGCCACCGGCAACATCGGCCGGCCGTTGACCCAGGCGCTGGCAGAGGCGGGCCGGGAGGTGACGGCGGTGTCGCGGCGGGCGGCGGCGGTGCCGGACGGCGTCCGCCACGTGGCGGCCGACCTGGCCGAGCCGGGCGCCCTCAAGCCGGTGCTGGCCGGGGCGGAGGCGCTGTTCCTGCTGCTGTCCGGCGAGCTGCACGGCGCCGGGGCCCGCCCGGCCGACCTCGTCGCCGACGCCGTGGGCGCCGGGGTCCGGCGGATCGTCCTGCTCTCCACTCAGGCCGTGGTGACCAGGCCCGTCGGCCCGACGCGGATCGCGCTGCGCGCACTGGAGGACAAGCTGCGCGGGTCCGGCGTGGAGTGGAGCATCCTGCGGCCCGGCGGCTTCGCGTCCAACGCCTTCTGGTGGGCCGAGTCGGTGCGCACCGACCGGCTGGTCGCCGCGCCCTTCGGGGACGTCGGCCTGCCGATCGTCGATCCGGCCGACATCGCCGAGGTGGCGGCGGCCTGCCTGCTGGACGAGCGGCACGCCGGCGGCCGCTACGAGCTCACCGGGCCGGAGGTGATCACCCCGCGCGGGCAGGCGGCGGCATTGGCCGCCGCGCTGGGCGAGCCGGTGCGCTTCCACGAGCTCAGCCGGGAGGAGGCCATGGCCGGCATGGCCCGGAACATGCCGGTGGAGCTGGCCGACGACACCCTGGACATCCTCGGCGCGCCCAGCCCGGCCGAGACCCGGATCAGCCCGGACGTCCAGCGGGTCCTCGGCCGGCCGCCGCGCCCGTTCGCGGACTGGGCCGCGCGCAACGTCGCCGCGTTCCGCTGAGCGAAGGTCCGTTGAGCGAAGGTCCGTTGAGAACGGGACCGTTGGGCACGGGGCCGTTGGGCATGGGTCCGTCGAGAACGGGTCCGTTGAGCACGGGTCCGCCGGGGCGGGCCGGGCTGGGTCGCCCCGGGCCTGCCGAACGGCACCGAGCGGGCCAGAGCCCTGGTCATCGGCGTCGACGGCACCCGCTACCACAAGCCGCTCACCGCCGACGCGCCTGCGGGCGGGGACCGTGCACCGGCCCCCGCCCCGCCCCCGGTTCAGGCCAGGTCGCGCATCCGGCGGATCGGGCCGGCCAGCAGGATCACCGGGCTCACCACACTGACCACGGCGACCAGCAGCAGCGCCGTCCGCGGTCCCCAGGCCGCGGCGGCGGCCCCGGCGGCCAGGGCGCCGACCGGGATCGCGCCCCAGGAGACGAAGCGGACCGTGGCCATCACCCGGGACAGCAGCTCCGGCGGGGTGTGGGTCTGCCGGTGGGTGCGGGTCACGATGCTGGTGACCACGACCCCCGCCGAGAACCCGGCGTTGCCGAGTGCGAACAAGAGCGTCGCCCATCCGGGCCCGGCGAGCGGGAGCAGCAGGGCGAAGGCGGTGGCGACCACGGCCGCCCAGCGCAACGCGACAGCGCTGCCGAACCGCGCCACCAGTCGGGGCGTGGCGGCCGCGCCGAGCAGGCTGCCCAGCCCGCCGGTGGCCATCAGGGCGCCGACGGCGGCGGCCGGGGCGTCGAGGGTGCGGACCAGGAACACCGGGGTGAGCGTCATCAGCCCGCCGCAGACGAAGTTCACCGCGGTGGCGTCGGCCACGCAGGGCCGGATCACCGGGTGCCGGGTGACGAACCGCCAGCCCTCGCGGATCTGCTCGCGCATCCCGGTGGCGGGGGGGGGGGGGGGGGGGGGGGGGGGGGGGGGGGGGGGGGGGGGGGGGGGGGGGGGGGGGGGGGAGGGGAGG
>NZ_JBVHYH010000018.1:16474-28160 GCF_055569135.1 Kitasatospora sp. NPDC029367 | reverse complement strand
ACCACCCCCCCCCCCCCCCCCCCCCCCCCCCCCCCCCCCCCCCCCCCCCCTCCCCTCCCCCCGCCGCCCCCCCCCCCCCCCCCCCAGGGTGCCCAGCAGGGCAGCCGAGGCCAGGTAGCTGACGGCGTCCAGCAGCATCGAGGCCGCGCCGCCGACCAGCTGCACCAGCACACCGCCGAGCGAGGGCCCGGCCAGGTCGGTGGCGGCGATGCTGCCGGAGAGCAGGCTGTTGCGGGCGGTCAGCTGCTCTGTGGGGACGACGGCGGGCAGGAAGGTGGAGTTGCCGACGTCGAAGAGCACGCCGGCGAAGCCGACCAGTAGTGCCACCAGGACCAGTTGGGGCAGCCCCAGCACGCCGAGCGCGGCGGCCAGCGGCACCGAGGCAACGGCGGCGGCCCGGATCAGGTCCATCGCCACCTGGGTGCCGCGCAGCGGCAGCCGCTGGACCAGCACGCCGGCCGGCAGTCCGATCACCAGCCAGGCGACGTAGGCGGCGCCCGTGATCAGTCCGACCTCGAAGGCCGAGGCGTGCAGGGTGACCACCGCGATCAGCGGCAGGGCCACCGTCGTCACCTGGTCGCCGAGCCGACTGACGGTCGAGGCGCTCCAGTAGCGCCAGAACGCCCCCGCCCCGCGGCCGGTGCCGCCACCCCCGCCCGCCGGATCCACCGTTCTCGCCGCGTCCACCGTCTCCGTCGTCAACGTCCGCCCCTTTCGCCGCCACCCGGTCCAGGACCGGGACCGAGTGGCTTCGCGAGTAAGTTCCCTTTGGGAACTCACTATACTGGGTGATCATGCGGCACACGGAAGCGGCGGACCCGGACTGCGCGATCTCCCAGGCCCTGGCGGTGGTCGGGGACACCTGGACCCTGCTCCTGGTCAGGGACGTCGCGGGCGGCACCCACCAGTTCGACGCCCTGCAGAACGGACTCGGCATCAGCCGCAAGGTGCTCACCGAGCGCCTCAAGGCACTGGTCGCCGACGGTGTCCTGGAGAAACGGCTCTACCACCCGCACCCGCCGCGGTACGAGTACCACCTGACGGACCGGGGCCGCGGACTCCTGCCGGTCCTGGTCGCCCTCCAGGACTGGGGCGGACGCTACGTCCTGGGCGACGGCACCCTCTCCGCCACCAGCGCCCCCGACTCCGCCGAGACCCGCCGGGTCACCGCCCTCACCGGCCACCGGCTGCCCGCGCTGGAACTCGACGCCGCCGCCGGGGGGCGGGTCGACCCGGTCGCCGCGGACCGCGCCTGGACGGTGCTCTACTGCTACCCCGGCGCCTACGCCCCGGGCGGGGCCGACCACCCGCCCGGCTGGGGCGACATCCCCGGCGCGCCCGGCTGCACCCTGGAGTCCTGCACCTACCGCGACCGGATGGGCGAGTTCACCGCCCGCGACACCGCCGTCTACGGCGTCAGCACCCAACGCCCGGACCAGCTGGCGGCCTTCGCCGAGCACGCCCGGATCCCGTTCCCGCTGCTCTCCGACGCCGGACTGGAACTCGCCGCCGGGCTACGGCTGCCCACCTTCCGCGCCGCGGGCGTCGAACGCCTCAAGCGGCTCACCCTGGTCCTCGACGCACGCCGCACCGTGCGCGGCGTGCTCTACCCCGTCACCGATCCCGCAGGTTCGGTCGAGGACGTCCTCACCCTGCTGGACGGGCTGCGCGGCTGACGGCCGGGCACACGGAAACGGGTGCGCCCCCGGCCCGGCCGGGGACGCACCCGCTCAACTGTGCTGCGACGGAGGGTGGTCAGTACCGCGAGGCGATCACGAACCAGCCGACCACCATGATCAGGACGACGGCGACGATCGCGATCGTGGTCGGCGTCAGCCGGTCCCGGAACTGCTTCACGGGCTCGACCCGCTGCGCCTCCTCGGTGCTCGACTCCCACCAGTTGCGCAGCCGCTGGACGTTCACGTCGAAGTCCGCGGTCGGGTACAGCGGACTCCAGGACAGGCCCGGCAGCGAGCGCCGGCGCCCGCTCGTGGTGAAGATCCGCGCTGCCCGGGTCGGTCCGGAGCCGGCGTACGGTCCGCTGGACGCGGTGGTGCGGACGTCGACCCAGCGGATCTCCGCCCAGGAGTAGGTGCGCCCGGCCCCGAACCCCCAGCAGATCGTCACGCCCTCGGGTCCGACCCGGCTCCAGCCCCGCCACGAGCTGTAGAAGACCGGCGCGAACAGCACCACGACGATGCCGAGCGACCAGGCCACGAACACCGGCCCGGAGCGCACCATCCCGACCGACACCATGAGGACGAGGAAGGCGAGGGCGCCGGCCAGATGGGACTTGGAGGGGCGGAACAAGTCCTTGCCCCGGAACACCAGTTCGTTCACGGTCGCAGGCTACTCCGGTGCCTCGTCTGCGAACAGGCGGTTTGACGCGATCTTGACGGGAGCCGGCAGGCCGGCGGGCGGGTGGGCCAGCGGCCTTTCTGTGTACGGGAGTTGGCGGAACCGTGCCGTCCGTGGGAATGGTGAACCGGTGGAACCGCCTCATCCGTGGCCCGGTCGTCAGGCGCTCTTTCGCCCGGGCCGCCCGGCCTGTCCGCTGCGCCCGGCCGCTCCGCTGCGCCCGCTCCGTCCGCGCAGGACCCGGCGGGCCGTGCCGAAGGTGAGCGCGGCCCACAGGACGGCGGCCACACCCGAGACCCAGAGCTCGGCGCCGCGGAAGGAGAGGTCGTCGTCCCGGTTGGCCGGCGGTGCCCAGCCGTCCGGGTCGGCCAGCACCGTGGTGGTGCTGCCGACCGAGGACCCGGAGCAGCCGAAGCCCCCGATGGTGCCGTGCGGCAGCGGGTGGCCGTCCTCGCGGCGGATGCCGCAGGTCCAGCTGACCCGGCCCGTCTTGTCCTTGCCGCTGTGCGCCGAGGTGACGACGACCCGGGTCTCCACCCCGCGGTGCGAGATCAGCTGGGCGCGCAGGGCGGGGGTGGGGATCACCAGGAGGATCAGGCCCAGCGCGACGGCGGGCCAGACCACCCAGCCGCTGCTGCGGATCATCATCAGTCCGACGACGGCCACCATCAGCACCAGGACGGCCAGGATGGTGCAGGGGGCCTGGTAGTCGGGGTTGGTGGCGAGCGCCAGCAGCCCGATCATCAGCAGCGGGGCGAGCAGCCCGACCAGCAGCGCGGTGCGCCGCACCGTGCGCGGCGCGAGCTGGACGTCCTTCCCGGGGCGCCGACGCGCGGGCTTGGCAGGCCGGACGACCCCGGCCGCCAGGGGCCGCTTCTGCTTCTTGTTCGGACGCTTGGCCATGCTGCCCCCGCTCGGTGGTTCTGCTTCGTGCTCGCGACAGTGTGACGGCAGCCCCCGACGGCCGGAAGGCCGGGGTACCGCCCTGCCCGCGGCCACGTCCGGCCTGCGGTCAGGTCCTGCCCAGGGCCGCCTGTTCCAGGTCGAGGTCGCGCTGGAGCAGCCGCAGGGTGGTGTCGCTGATCCGGTGCTCCTCGTACAGGCGGTGCAGCCGGTCGTTCTGCACCGCGATGACCTCCTGCCGCAGTTGGCGGTAGGCGTCGTCGGCGGTGGTGCCGTCGGGGGCCTCGGGGGTGCGGTCGAGCCGGGCGGTGAGGGCGCGGCGGACCCGGTCGACGGCGGTGTCCGGGACGGCCTCCAACTCGGCCAGGCCGTCCACGTGCTCCAGGGCGGTGCGGTTGAGCTCGTCGCGGGCGTCGGCCTCCTCGCGCGCGGTGTGCTCGGGTTCCAGGGCGAGTCCGGAGCGGTTGACCACGGCGGCGAGGGTCAGGCCCTGGACGACCAGGGTGAGCACGACGTTGGAGACGGTGAGCACCAGGACCAGCGGCCGTCCGTCGAGCGCGGCTCCGCCCTCGGTCAGCAGCGGGATGGAGAGCGCGGCGGCCAGCGGCATGACGCCCCGGGTGCCGGCCCAGGTCACCACCCCGGCGACCCGCCAGGACAGCCGTCCCTGGCTGGGCTTGACGGCGCGGGTGAGCGGCAGGGTCCACAGCACCCGGACGGCGATCAGCACGGCGGCGATGGCCACCGACTGGAGCGGCCACCAGCCGGTGCCGGCCGGTAGCTCCCGGACGAGCGTGGGCAGTTCCAGGCCGACGATCGAGAAGACGACGCTCTCCAGCAGGAACACCACCACCGCGTACACGGCGTGCAGTTGCAGTCGGATCCGGGCGTCGGTGAGCCGGTGGCCGGAGCGGCCGAGCAGCACCCCGGCGACCACCACCGAGGTGACGCCGGAGGTGTGCGCGGACTCCGCCAGCACGTACGCCGCGTACGGGGTGACCAGGGCTATCACCGTCTCCAGCACCGGGTCGGTGGTGCGGCGGCGCAGCAGCCAGACCAGCCCGGCGACGGCCGCGCCGACCAGGCTGCCGCCCCCGCCGAGCAGCACCAGCTCGCCGCCCGCGGCGGGCAGGTCGACCGTCCCGCCGACGGCCACGGCGACGCCGACGGCGACCTTGAACAGCACCAGCGAGGTGGCGTCGTTGAACAGGCTCTCCGCCTGGACGAGCACCTGGACCCGCCCGGGCAGGGCGAGTCGGCGGCCGAGTGCGGTGACGGCCACCGGGTCGGTGCTGGAGAGCACGGCGCCGAGCACGAAGGCCATCGCGGGCGGCAGCCCGGCGACGGCGACGGCGACGAAGCCGACGGCCGCGGCGGAGGCGAAGACCAGGCCGAAGGAGAGGATGGTGACGGGCCGCCAGACCGTCCGCAGGTCGCGCAGGGACAGTTCCTCGGCGGAGGAGTAGAGCAGCGGCGGCAGCACCACCGCGCCGATGATCTGCGGGGGCACGTGCAGGGCGGGGACGCCGGGGAGGAGGGCGACGCCGAGTCCGGCGAGGACCAGCAGCGAGGGGGCGGGCACCCGCCATCGGCGGGCGAAGGTGGCCACGCTGGTGGCCAGGACGACCAGGACGAGAACGATCCCCACGGCGTGCATCTGCAGAAACGACCCATCGCAATGTCGGGGTCGCCGTGGCCCGATCGCCGCAGTCGTCCCCCGAGCCGACCAGACTTCCCGGCACACCGCTCGGCATCTTATCGGGCTTTTGGCGGGGTTCGGCAGGGGATTCCGGTGCCACGGCCCGGGCGGCGGTCTCGGTCACCGCCCCGTCGACCGCAGGTCAGGCCCGGTCGCGACCGGTACTACCGGCCGGTAGTGCTGTTCCGAACGAATTCACCGAATGCTCGCCGGAAGTCTTGCGGGCCGTGCACGTACGGAAGTTGGATACACAACATCCCGCGACCCGCCGGGCCGACGACGTCCCCCACGGAGCCCCGATGACCCTGCCGTCCCTGCGCCGCACCCTCGCCGCCGGTGCCGCCGCCACCGTGCTCGCCGCCCTCGGAGCCGCCCCGGCCGGCGCCGAGAGCGCCCCCGTCACCGCGCCGCCGCTGGACGTCCTGACCTACAACACCTTCCTGATGAGCACCTCGCTCTACCCCAACTGGGGCCAGCAGCACCGCGCCCAGGCGATCGCCTCGGCGGACTTCTTCCAGGGCCACGACGTGGTCGTGCTGGAGGAGGCCTTCGACAACGCCGCCTCCGACGCCCTGATCGCCAAGGCCTCCGCCGCCTACCCCTTCCACACCCCCGTGGTCGGCCGCTCCACCGGCGGCTGGGACGCCACCTCCGGCAGCTACAGCTCCACCACCCCCGAGGACGGCGGGGTCACCGTGCTCAGCAAGTGGCCGATCCTGCACCAGGAGCAGTACGTCTACAAGGACGCCTGCGGCTCCGACTGGTGGTCCAACAAGGGCTTCGCCTACGTCGTCCTCGACGTCGACGGCCGGCGCACCCACCTGGTCGGCACCCACCTCCAGTCCACCGACTCCGGCTGCGCCAGTGGCCAGGCGGCCGCGATCCGGGCCAGGCAGCTCGGCGCGATGCGGGCGTTCCTGGACGCGAAGCGGATCCCGGCGGACGAGCCGGTGCTGGTCGCGGGGGACCTCAACATCGACTTCCACGGCACCGAGTACCAGTCCCTGCTGGACAACGGCTACCTCGCCCCGGCCTCCGCCCGCACCGGCTGGCCGTACTCCTTCGACACCGTCGACAACTCCATCGCCGCCTACCGCTACCCGGGCGAGCCCAAGGAGGACCTCGACCACGTCCTCTACCGTGCCGACCACGCCCGCCCGCAGCAGTACACCAACGAGGTCCGCCGGGTGCACAGCGCGCCCTGGACGGTGAGCAGCTGGGGCAGGAGCTACACCTACACCGACCTCTCCGACCACTACCCGCTGGTCGCGCACTGAGCCGGGGCGGTGCCGTCCACCAGGGGCAACGCCGCAGGTGGGGCGGGCCCGGTGTGGCAGGCATCACAGCTTCCGGGCCGGTTCGGGCTCCTACGATCGGGAGCGCGGACGCCGGCCACGCCGGGACCGGCGCCCGCCCGGCAGCCCCGCGATCCGGCCCGAGGAGAAGCGCACCTTGACCAGCCCCACCGCCGCACCCGACAGCTACTACCAGCGCACCGGCGAGCAGCAGTACAAGCCCACCGTCCACGCCCAGGGCGCCTGGCACCCGGACGAGCAGCACTTCAGCCCGGTGGGCGGCCTGATCGTCCACGCGATCGACCGGCACCGGGCCGGGCGCCCCGCGGACGGCCTCGCCCTGGCCCGGGTGAGCTTCGACATCCTCGGCCTGATCGCCCTGGACGAACTGGAGATCACGGTCGAGACCCTCCGCCCCGGCCGCACCATCGAGCTGGTGGAGGCGGTCGCCTCGATCGCCGGACGCGCCGTGGTGCGGGCCCGGGCCTGGTTCCTGGCCGAGCAGGACACCGCCGCCGTGGCCGGCACCCACGACGAACGGCTGCCCGCCCCCGAGGAGTTCGAGTCCTGGCCGATGAGCGAGCAGTGGGCCGGCGGCTACATCGCCTCGGTGGAGGTCCGGCGCCGCTCCACCGCGCCGGGCCGGGCCGCCGCCTGGCTCGCCACCCCGCTGGAGCTCGTCGCGGGGGAGGCCGCGAGCCCGCACGCCGCGTTCATCGCCCTGGTCGACACCGCCAACGGCATCGCCGTCCGGGAGCAGCCCACCGAGTGGATGTTCCCGAACACCGATCTGACCGTCCACTTCCACCGCCGCCCCGGCGGCCGCTGGACCGGCCTGGACACCGCCGTCAGCTTCGGTCCGGCCGGCCACGGCGTCACCAGCACCGTGCTGCACGACGTCCACGGCCCGGTGGGCCGGGCCGAGCAGATCCTCACCGTCCGTCGGCAGCAGGGCAGTTGACGACCCCGGTGGCTGCCGCTGCCGGGGCGGGCGGCAGTCACCGGGAGACGGCTCAGCCCGGCAGCGAGTCCATGAAGGAGCTCACCGAGAAGACCGCCTTTCCGGGCCCGGCCGGGCCGTAGCCGGGCGGGGAGGAGAGGCCGAACTCCTCCAGGGTGGCGCGGTAGGTCTGCAACAGCCGGATGTGGTACTCCAGCGGCGCGCCCTGGGGGTTGGCCTTGCCCAGCGGGGTGGTGGGCTCGGGGCACCAGGTGGTGAAGCGCGGCACCACGCCGTGGGACATGAAGAAGCGCAGCCCCTCCCGGGTGGAGGCGATCGCCTCGTCGACGGTGGTGAAACCGAAGGGCTCGGCCATCTCCACGCCCGCCACGAAGTTGGGGATCACGTTCTCCGCGCCGAACACCTCGGTGGAGTCCAGGATCCGGCGGTGCCACTCGTCCCGGCCGACGTAGCGCTCCTTGCCGGGGCAGTAGAGCTCGAACAGGCGTTTGTCCCACACCTCGAAGTTGGGGTGGTAGATCTTCACGCCGTAGTCGTGGAAGCGCTGCACGTCGTCGCGGGGCAGCGCCTGGGCGACCACCTTGCCGATCCAGCGGTCGGGGAAGCGCTCCTCGATGGCCTTCGCGTACTGCCCGTAGAAGTCCGCCTCGTCCCGGCCGCCGACCTGGGAGGTGATCGCGCCGCCGGTGAGGGTGTACGCCCGGGAGGCGCGGGCGGTGTCGTGGCGGTCGATGATCTCCAGCGCCTCCAGCACCTCCTCCACCGGCTTGACCCCGGTGTACGGCCGGCCGGCCGCCTTGTGCTGGCGCCAGTTGTGGTTGATGTCGCAGTACTGGCACTCCTCCTTGGCGCCGAAGTACTGGCAGACCCGGAACACCGTGAGGTAGATCAGGTAGCCCCACTGGATGGTCGGGGCGACCTCCATCACCGACTTCCCGTTGGCCAGGGTGTGCCGGTAGTAGTCCGGCATCGGCGGCAGGCCGACGTCGGCGATCCGCGCGCCGTCCAGGTAGAGGCCGAGCGTGCCGTCCTCGCCCGCGCGCACCCGGTACGGCGAGTCCGGGTTGACCCGCACCGACACCACCGTGCGGCGCAGCCCGTACGGGCCGCCGGTCAGCACGACCTCCTCCGGCGGCCGGTTGAGGGCGGCCGCGCCCAGCTCGGGCAGGGTGCGGTGGTCGAAGGAGAAGATGAAGTAGGACTTCGGTTTGACCTCGCCGCTCCCGTCGGCCCCGGTGCTGCCGCTGAGGGCGGACTCGTCGAAGGCCATGCCGCCGCGCAGCAGGTCCTCCTTGATCACCGCCTCCCGGGGCACGTCGGGGAAGCGCTCCATGAGGTCCTCGACGACTTCGGTGCGGCTGCGGGCCTGGCTCTCCATGTGCTGGTCTTCCTTCCTGGCCGCGTTCCTCGCACGGCGCCCCGCCCATTCTTCTCCCCCTTACGCCGGCGGTCGGACACCGGCCCGCCCGCCGGCCGTCTTCCGACCGTCCTCCGGCCGTCTTCCGGCTGACGTCGCGGGCGCGGGCGGTCCCGATCGGGCGATCCGCGGTCGAACGGTCCCCGTCGCGGCCGGTGCGATGCCGCCGGCCGGCGCGGGACACGGCGGGTGGTCGGCAGGTTGACGCGCGGCCCGGACGGGCGGGGGCCGGCGGGTGCGGAACCGCAGCCAGGGGCCCGGGCGGACCGATGCATGACACCGGCGCGGCCAAACGCCGTCAGCCGGAACGTTCACCCTATCGGGTGTAGAAGATCGTCCGTTGCGATCCGGAACGGGCTTTCGCGCCTACGGTGGGGAACCGAGCGAGACGGGGCCCGTGGCGTGGAGTTCCCCATCGCTGCGGGCGAGATGACGACCCGTCACATCAGGTGATCCCTCTCGGAGGAGGCTCCATGCCCCTGTGCACCAGAACGGGTACCCCGCCCGGGCCCGTCGACGCCCCGGTGGTGGGCTCATGAGCTCCCCGGCGATCGACCGGATCCTGCGCGGTCCCACCGGACTCGGCACCGCCGGGCTGCAGTTGAGGCCGCCGACGCCGGCTCCCGAGGTCGCGGCTCCTGAGGTCGGGACTCCCGAGGTTGCGGCGCCCGGGCTGCCGGTGGAGGCGCCGACGGCCGACGTCCAGCTGGATGCCCCGGCGGTCGAGGTGCCGGCCGCCGTCGTCCCGGGCGGCGGGGCCGCGCTGGTCGAGGCCGTCGCGTCGGAGGCCCTGGCGGCAGCGGCCGCCGCGCTGGAGGCCGTCCTGCCCGAGGTCCAACCGCCGTCCGCGCCGTCGCCCGCGCCCGTACTGCCATCCGCTTCCGGACTGCCGTCTGCTCCCGTACTGCCCACCGGTCCCGCGCTGACCTTCGGCGCCCCGGCCGCAGCCGCGCCGGGCGGCAAGCCGAAGACCGGCGACCCCATTCCCGGGCTCTACCACCACCCGATCGCCGAGCCCGACCCGGTGCGGGTGGCGGAGCTCAGCCTCAGGATCAAGGCCTGGGCGATCGACGAGATCGAGCTCTACCCGCCGGAGTGGGAGAAGGACTTCGACGGGTTCTCCACCGGGCGCTACATGGTGGCCTGCCACCCCGACGCGCCGAGCATCGACCACCTGATGATCGCGGCCCGTCTGATGGTCGCCGAGAACGCGGTGGACGACTGCTACTGCGAGGACCTCGGCGGCTCGCCCGTCGGCCTGGGCAGCCGACTGCTCCTCGCGCACACCGCGCTGGACCCGCTGCACACCACCGCGGAGTACCACCCGGCCTGGGAGGCCTCGCTCTCCGAGGACGCGCCCCGGCGGTCGTACCGCTCCGCGATGGAGTACTTCGTCCGCGCCTCCACGCCCGCCCAGGCGGACCGCTTCCGGCACGACATGGCGCGGCTGCACATGGGGTACCTGGCCGAGGCCTCCTGGGCCGAGGCCGAGCACGTGCCGGAGGTCTGGGAGTACCTGGCGATGCGCCAGTTCAACAACTTCCGCCCCTGCCCGACGATCACCGACACCGTCGGCGGCTACGAGCTGCCCGTCGAGCTGCACGCGCTGCCGGCCATGCAGCGGATCATCGCGCTGGCGGGCAACGCGACCACCATCGTCAACGACCTCTACTCGTACACCAAGGAGCTCGCCACTCCGGGGCTCCACCTGAACCTGCCGGTGGTGATCTCCGAGCGGGAGGGCGTCTCGCGCCAGGAGGGCTACCTCAAGGCCGTCGAGGTCCACAACGAGCTGATGCACGCCTTCGAGGCCGAGTCGGCCGCGCTGGCCGTCGCCTGCCCGGTGCCGACCCTGGTGCGCTTCCTGCGCGGGGTGGCGGCCTGGCTCGACGGCAACCACTACTGGCACCAGACCAACACCCACCGGTACAGCCTGCCCGACTTCTGGTAACGCGCCGGTCGGCATTTCGCACCTTTTCCGCTAACCAAGCCTGATCACACTGGAGTTGACCCACATGTCCGTGACCGACGACCTCTCCACCGCCGGCACCGCCATTCCCGGCCCGGCCACTCCGTACCAGAGCGACATCGCGCGCTACTGGAACAACGAGGCCCGCCCGGTGAACCTGCGCCTGGGCGACGTCGACGGCCTGTACCACCACCACTACGGCATCGGCGAGATCGACCAGGAGGCGATCGGCGACCCGGCCGACAGCGAGCGCGAGAAGAAGGTCATCGCCGAGCTGCACCGCCTGGAGTCCGCCCAGGCCGACGTGCTGCTCGACCACCTCGGTGACATCAAGGCGGAGTCCACCCTGCTCGACGCCGGCTGCGGCCGCGGTGGCTCGATGGTCATGGCCCACCAGCGCTTCGGCTGCCGGGTCGAGGGCCTGACCCTCTCCTCGCAGCAGGCCGAGTTCGGCAACAAGCGCGCCGCCGAGCTGGGCATCGGCGACTTCGTCCGCTCCCGGGTCGCCAACATGCTCGACATGCCGCTGGAGAACGGCTCGGTGGCCGGCTCCTGGAACAACGAGTCCAGCATGTACGTGGACCTGCACGACCTGTTCGCCGAGCACTCCCGGGTGCTGGCCGTCGGCGGCCGCTACGTGACCATCACCGGCTGCTGGAACCCGAAGTACGGCCAGCCGTCGAAGTGGGTCTCGCAGATCAACGCGCACTTCGAGTGCAACATCCACTCCCGCCGCGAGTACCTGCGGGCGATGGCCGACAACCGCCTGGTGCCCCAGGCCGTCATCGACCTGACCCCGGACACCCTGCCCTACTGGGAGCTGCGGAACACCACCTCGCTGGTCACCGGCATCGAGGAGGCGTTCATCGAGTCCTACAAGGACGGCTCCTTCCAGTACGTGCTGATCGCGGCCGACCGGGTCTGACCCGGCACCCTCCGCACGACCGGCACCCCGGTGCCGGACCGACGGGGGGGGGGGGGGGGGGGGGGGGGGGGGGGGGGGGGGGGGGGAGGGGGGGGGGGGGGGGGGGGGGTGGCGCACTATTTCCGTTCACCCTACCGGCCTCGAAGAATCTTCCCCGCG